>JAFAYP010000299.1 GCA_019240305.1 Solirubrobacterales bacterium | reverse complement strand
GGTCGCCGTACTCGGCGGCCAGCGAGCGCCACAGCGGCAGGTCCTCGACGTAGGACCCGCATTCGACGTCGTGCCACACCACCGTGCTCATACCGGCGCCGGCTCCCAGAACGGCACGGCGTGTCCGCGCTCGGCCAGTAGCCCGCGCAGCTCGAGCAGCGCCGTGTACGTGGGCAGCGCGTAAATCCGGCCAGACGGAGCATCCGCCACCGCCTGATCGAGCGCCGCCGCCACTCCGGCCACGACATGGAGCCGATCCTCCGCCACCCCCGCGTACTTCAGGCGCACGGCCAGCTCGGCGGCCCGGGTGCCGGCGCAGGTTACCCGGCGTACCCGACCCGCCAGCATCTCGAAGTCGGCGTCCCACACCCACGACACGTCGCGACCGTCGGCCGTGCGGTCGTTGAGTACGGCCAGGAGGTCGAGCGCATCCGGCTCGATCGCCAGCGTGCGCAGGATCTCGTTCGCCCCGGCGGGATTCTTGATCAGCAGCACCTGGAGCTCGACGTCCCCGATCACGATCCGCTCCGCGCGGCCGAACGCCGCCCGAACCGATCGAAGCCCGGCCACCACGACGTCCAGCGGAACCCCCAGCTCCAGGCAGAGCGCCGCCGCGCCGAGCGCGTTGTAGACGTTGTAGAGCCCGGGCAGCGGCAGCTCTACGTCCGCCCGCCCGACCGGCGTCACCAGGGAGAAGGTCGATCCCCGCGTGCCCTCGAGCGCGATCTGCTCGGCGGCAACCGCCGGCGCCGGCCGCGCGGCGCCGCACGACGGGCAGCGGTAAACCCCCAGGTGACCCAGGTACACCACGTCGTACACGTAGGCGGCGCCGCAGCGCCGGCAGTGCTTGGAGTCCGAGGCGTGCTGCATCTCGGGGATGGCCACCGAGGCATCCTCCACGCCGAAGTACGTCACGTCAGCCGCCGAGCGACCCAGATCGGCGATCAGCGGATCGTCGGCATTCAGGACCAGACGCGCGCCCCGGCCGGCCGCCGAGGTGCTCACCGCCGCCCACCGGTCGGCGATCGTGTCGAGCTCGCCGTAGCGGTCGAGCTGATCGCGAAACAGGTTGCCAAGCAGGATGCCGCGTGGCTCGAGCTCGGGCACCACCCGGTCGAGCCAGAACTCGTCGAGCTCGAACAGCCCGAGCTCGCCGGAGATCGCCCGGCCTGGGCGGGCGGCGGCCAGCAGGGTGGAGGCCACGCCGCCGGCCATGTTCGCCCCGGCTCGGTTGTGGACAATCGGTATGCCGTGTCGCGCCATTACCGAGGCGACCATCGCCGCGGTCGTCGTCTTGCCGTTGGTGGCCGAGACCACCACCGAGCCGCGCGCCAGCCGGCCCGAGAGCTCCCGGATAGCACTCGGCTCGAGCGCGAGCAGCACCCGGCCGGGCAGGCTGGTCCCGCCGCCGCGCCCGGCGCGCCGAGCCAGCTCCCCCACCGCGCGCGCGGCGGCGATCTTCGCGCCGAGCAGGGTCATGCCGGGACGAGCATCCGAACGGTGCCGGGCAGGACGCGAACCGTGACCGGCAGCTCGGCGATCGCCTCGCCGTCGGCGTACAGCGTGAACGGCCTGCTCGCCTCGATCCGCACCTCGCGGCCGCGCAGCACTCCGACCTCGGGGTAGCGGACATGGCGGCCGCTGAACACGGTGGGGGCGAGGCGCAGGTAGCGAAGCTTCGACATGTCCTCGATGATGACGACATCCAGCAGGCCGTCGGTCAGCGACGCGTCCGGTGCGAGCCGCATACCGCCGCCAAACTGGTGTGAGTTGGCGGCCGCGACCGAGTACCCGGTGAACCGTCGTGGCTCGCCACCGTCAATCGTGACCTCGAAGCCGGCGGCCTGCCAGCGCGGCAGAGCTCGGAGAAGCGCCAACCCGTAGACCGGGCTTCCGCGCACGGCCGTCGTCTCGTTGGCGATCCGGTTGACCACGGAGTCCAGTCCACAGCTCGCGATCCCGGCGAACGTCTGCCCGCCGGCCTCCCCGAGGTCCAGCGCCCGCTCGACTCCGGAGGCCAGGACGGCGCACGCGGCGACCGGTTTCAACGGGATTCCGAGCACCCGGCAGAGGTCGTTGCCCCGCCCGCCCGGCAGGATGCCCACGACGGCCTCTGTGTGCTTGAGCGCCCCCGCGACCGCACCGATCAGCCCATCCCCGCCGAAGGCCACCGCGACCTCGCCGGCCGCTCCCGCCTGCACCGCCAGTTCCCGCGCGTGCGCCAGGCTCTTGGTGTACTCGAAGCGCTGCTCGATGCCGAAGGCCCGCAGCTCCGCCTGGACCTGCGGCAGGGCGCGCGCGGGCCGGCCGCCGCCGGCGACGGGATTGACGATCAGAGTGAGCCTGCGCACCGCATGATCATGCCGAACCGAGCTGTTACGCTTGTCCTGCGCATGGCATTCAGCCTCGAGCACCGACTTCTTCTCCTCCCCCTTCGGGGGGAATAGCGCGCCGGCGGCCGCACGTAGCCGCGAGACCAGCACCGAGAAGAATCCGAGTTCGAGACATTTAGGAGTGACATGACCAAGCCACCGGACCCCAGCCGCGTACTGATCTTTGACACCACCCTGCGCGACGGCGAGCAGTCACCCGGCATCTCGCTGAATACTCAGGAGAAGCTCGAGATCGCCCAGCAGCTGGCGCGCCTGGGCGTGGACATCATCGAGGCCGGGTTTCCGATCACCTCTCCGGGCGACTTCGAGGCGGTCAGCGAGATCGCCCGCACCGTGGAGGGACCGATCATCGCCGGCCTGGCCCGCACCCACGTGGCCGACATCGACGCCGCGTACAACGCGGTCAAGCACGCCACGCGCCCGCGCATCCACACGTTCATCTCAACCTCCGACATCCACATCCGTCACCAGCTCCAGACCACGCGCGAGGACGTCAAGGGTCAGGCCCGGGCCGCGGTGGCGCACGCCAGGCAGTACGTGGATGACGTCGAGTTCTCGCCGATGGACGCCACCCGCGCCGACATCGAGTTCACCGCCGAGGTCTGCCAGATCGCCATCGACGAGGGCGCGAGCACGATCAACATCCCCGACACCGTCGGCTACACGATGCCGCACGAGTTCACCGACTATCTGCGCAGGCTCTACGAGCTGATCCCGGAGCTCCAGAACGTGGTGCTGAGCGTCCACTGCCACGACGATCTCGGTCTGGCCGTGGCCAACTCGTTCGCCGGCTTGCTGGCCGGCGCGCGCCAGGTCGAGTGCGCGATCAACGGGATCGGGGAGCGGGCCGGGAACGCCTCGCTCGAGGAGATCGTGATGCTCCTGCACACCCGCGAGCGGGACGTGGAACTCCGCACGGGCGTCAACACGCGCGAGATCGCTCGAACCAGCCGCCTGGTCTCGCGCCTGACCGGCTATCCGGTCCAGCCGAACAAGGCGATCATCGGGCGTAACGCGTTCGCCCACGAATCGGGGATCCACCAGGACGGGGTGCTCAAGGAGCGCACCACCTACGAGATCATGGATGCCACCACGGTGGGCCTGGAGGCCAACTCGATCGTGCTCGGCAAGCACTCCGGCCGCCATGCCCTCCAACAGGCGCTGGCCGAGCTGGGCTTCGAGCTCTCCGGACAGGGGCTGGTCACAGCCTTCAAGCGCTTCAAGGAGATCGCGGACAAGAAGAAGCACGTGACCGCGATGGATCTCGAGGCGCTCGTGACCGACGAGCTGCGCGAGGAGATCACCGGCTACCAACTCGAGTGGTTCGACGTTGAGGCGTCGAGCCGCCGCCCGCCGCACGCCACCGTCGGCATCCGCTCGCCGGACGGCGAAGTGCTCACCGGCTCGTTCACCGGCGATGGCCCGGTCGATGCGATCTTCCGCGCGATCAATGCGGCCACCGGTGCCGATGCGCGCCTGCGCGAGTTCCGAGTCGACGCCGTGACCGGCGGACAGGACGCGCTCGGTGAGACCTCGGTGGTGCTCGAGGTCGGTGGAGTCACCGGCGCGGGCCAGGGCGTCTCGACGGACATCCTGGAGGCGGCCGCCCGGGCCTACGTGCGAGCCGTGTCCAACGGGGTCCGCCGCCGCGGAATCATGGCCGAGGCCGAGGAAGCGACGGCTGTCGCGGCCTCGGGGTCACCCGTGCGGACTCCGTGACGAACGCCAGGCCCTGCCGGTAGCCGGCCGCCAGCACGCGCCCGCGGGGCTCGCGGTCCATGAAGTTTGTCCCCATGATCTGAGCGCACTCCTGATTGGGGGCGAGCAGCTGGACTGCGGCGCCGCGTCGGCGCAGGGCCAGCGCCTCGACCGAGACTGCCGTCCGTGAGACGCCGCGGATCACGGCCAGCAGGCCACTCGAGCCGGGGATGCTCGCGGTCGGATTCAGGCACAGCACGTGGGTGTCGCGCCGGGCCGGTGCCGCGTCGAGGTTGGTCGGGCTCCACACGCCGCCGTCGACGTACTCGCGCTCGCCGATCCTCACCGGCGCGAACAGCCACGGCACCGTGCACGAGGCGGCGACCGCATCGGCCACGTCCGCCCGGGGCGCGCGAGGGGCCCCGAACACCACCCGGCGCCCGTTGCGACGATCGACCGCGGTGATGCGCAGGCGGCCGTCGAAGCCCGGCGCGATCCGCTCGATCGTGCGGTGAAGATCGCCCAGCGTCTGGCTTGGCCGGGGGAGCCGGCGCAGGAGCACCGCTCGGGCGACCGCGCCCCCGGGGGCAGCCAGGCCGAGGGCGAGCGGCGCGAACGTCGCGCCCGCCGCCAGCGCCCACGCGCCCGCCCGCCGTGCCGCGGCCAGCCCGGCGGCGGCCAATCCGTCCACCGGCCGGTCCCCGTTGGGGGACTCGGACGACTCATCGGCATCGAACGAAGACGGGCGGCGCGGTGACTGCCCGGCGACCAGGTGGGCGGCGACGATCGATCCGGCGGAGGTGCCGACGTAGTAATCGCAGTCGCGCAGATCGAAGCCGGTGGCGTCCTCGATGCCGGCCAGCACGCCCATCATCCAGGCCTCGCCGAGGACCCCGCCGCCGCCGAGCACGAGGACATCGGGGCGAGATCGCATCATGGAAATCTCAGGCTACCCTGGGCCGTCTGTATGTGATAACGTACGCTCGTATGTCGCTCGGTGCGATCGTCCAGAACGGCGTCGGAACGAGAATCCGAGCCCTGCGCGAGGCCATGGATCTGTCCCTGCGCGACCTCGCCGAGCGCTCCGGGGTGAGCGCCCCGATGCTCTCGCAGGTCGAGCGTGGCGAGACCAGTCCGACCCTTCAGGTGGCTGCCCGCATCGCCGCCGGCCTCGAGCTTCGGCTCTCGCAGCTGCTCCGGTTGGACGAGGACGGGGCGGTGAGCATCGTCAGAGGCGACGAGCGCCGGCAGGGCCCAAGCGCCGTGGCCGGACACAGCTACGAGATCCTCACTCCGCCGCTACCCGGGCAGCGGGCGGAGCTCTCGCGCCACACGCTCGCGCCGGGCGCGGTCACCGGTGGACCGGGTGACCCGCCGATGCACGAGCCGGGCGCGCGCGAGACCGCGCTGGTGCAGTCCGGCACGGTCGTCCTGCACTGCGACGGCCAGCGCTACGAGCTGCTCGATGGCGACTGCGTCACGTTCGACGCGGACCTGAATCATCATTTTGAAAATCCAGGCCCGGAGAAAGCCGAGTTGCTGGCGATCGTCAGCGCCGGTCTCCGGAGGAGCTAACACCGATGCCAAGGACACTGTTCGACAAGATCTGGGATGCGCACGAGGTTCAGCGCGGGCTCATCTACATCGATCTGCACCTGGTCCACGAGGTGACCAGTCCGCAGGCCTTCGACGGGCTGCGCCTGGCCGGGCGCAAGGTTCGCCGACCGGATCGCACGCTGGCCACCGCCGATCACAACGTCCCGACCGACGGGACGCCGGTGGCGGCTCGGATCCGCGACGAGCTCTCGCGCAAGCAGGTCGAGACGCTCGAGCGCAACTGCGAGGGGTTCGGGATCCCGCTGTACTCGCTGGGCTCCGAGCGCCAGGGGATCGTGCACATCATCGGCCCGGAGCTCGGGGTGACCCAGCCCGGGATGACGATCGTTTGCGGCGACTCGCACACGGCGACCCACGGCGCGTTCGGCGCCCTGGCCTTCGGGATTGGGACCAGCGAGGTGGAGCACGTGCTGGCCACCCAGTGCCTGGTGCAGGCCAAGCCCCGATCGATGCGGATCCGCTACGAGGGCGAGCTCGGCTTCGGGGTCACGGCCAAGGACCTGATCCTGGCCACGATCGGGCAGATCGGCGTCGACGGCGCGGCGGGTCATGTCCTCGAGTACGCCGGAGCCCCGATCGAGGCCCTCTCGATGGAGGGGCGCATGACGATCTGCAACATGACGATCGAGGGCGGGGGGCGTGCCGGCATGATCGCGCCCGACGACACGACGTTCGAGTGGGTGATCGGCCGTCCCGGCGCGCCGCCGGAGATCCCCGATGAATGGCGCGAGCTGCGCAGCGACGACGGCGCGGCGTTCGACAAGCAGATCGAGGTGGACGCGTCCGCGCTCAGCCCGATGGTGACCTGGGGCACCACGCCCGGGATGGTTGTCCCGGTGACCGGCTCGGTGCCCGAGCCGCATTCCGATCAGGACGAGCGCGCGCTCGACTACATGGGCCTCCAACCGGGCACTCCGATCGAGGAGATCAAGCTCGACCGGGTGTTCATCGGGTCGTGCACGAACTCGCGGATCGGCGACCTGCGCGCCGCCGCCGAGGTGGTGGGCGGGCGTCGCGTGGCCGACGGGGTCTACGCGATGGTCGTCCCTGGCTCTCAGCAGGTCAAGGCCCAGGCCGAGGGTGAGGGCCTCGACGAGATCTTCCGGCGCGCCGGCTTCGACTGGCGCGGGGCGGGGTGCTCGATGTGCCTCGGCATGAACCCGGACATCGCCGCCCCGGGCGAACGGGTCGCCTCGACCTCCAACCGCAACTTCGAGGGCCGCCAGGGCCGCGGCGCTCGATCGCATCTGGTGTCTCCCCAGATGGCCGCGGCGGCGGCCATCGAGGGCCACTTCGTGGACATCAGGAGCTGGTCATGAAAGCCATCGAGACGATCACCGGTCGCGTGTCCGTGCTGAACCGCGACGACGTCGACACCGATCAGATCATCCCCAAGCAGTTCCTCAAGCGGGTCGAGCGCACCGGCTTCGGGGAGTTCCTGTTCTTCGACTGGGCCAAGCAGCCCGACTGGGAGCTGCCGCGCAACCCGATCCTGGTCGCCGGGCGCAACTTCGGGTGCGGCTCGAGTCGCGAGCACGCGCCGTGGGCGCTCGAGGACTACGGCTTCCAGGCCATCATCGCTCCGAGCTTCGCCGACATCTTCCGCTCCAACTGCACGAAGATCGGGCTCCTGCCCGTACAGCTGGATGTGGAAGCGTGCGCTGCGATCCGTAATGCGGGTGAGGCCCAGGTCGACCTGGCCACCCAGGAGGTGCGCTGGCCGGGCGGGACGGCCCACTTCGAGATCGACCCCGACATCAAGCATCGGCTGCTGAACGGCCTCGACGACATCGCGCTCACGCTCGAGGCCGCCTCGGCCATCGACACCTACGAGGCTGCGCGGGAGCGCGCCGGGTGGGTGGGACCGCAGACGACGGCGATCTGATGTCGGCCGGGACGAGTCGCGATTGGGACGCGGCCAGCTACGACCGCGTCTCCGACCCCCAGCTGGGCTGGGCGCGCGAGCAGCTCGAGCGCCTGCACCTCTCGGGCGACGAGGTGGTCCTCGACGCCGGCTGCGGATCCGGGCGCGTCACCGCACTGCTGGCCGACCTCGTGCCAGGCGGGCGCGTCTACGCGGTCGATGTTGCACCGTCGATGGCCGAGCACGCGCGCCAGGCCCTGGGCGAACGGGCCACCGTGCTCTGTCAGGACCTGGTCGAGCTCGAGCTGCCCGAGCCGGTCGACGCGATCTTCTCCAACGCGACCTTCCACTGGATCCACGATCACGACGCGCTGTTCGCGGCGCTTCATCGGACTTTGAAGCCCGGCGGGCAGCTGGTCGCCCAGTGCGGCGGCCGGGGCAACATCGACGCGTTCCGGACGCTGGCCGACACGGTGGCCGGGGAGGAGCCGTTCGCGCCCCATTTCGCCGACTGGAAACGGCCGTGGAACTACGCCACCGACACTGACACCGAGGCGCGGCTCGAGCGCGCGGGGTTCACCGGCATACGCTGCTGGCTAGAGCCCAAGTCGGTCACCCCGGCCGACCCGCGCGCGTTCATCCAGACCGTGTGCCTGGTCCGTCACCTCGATCCGCTGCCGGAGGATCTCCGCGGGCCGTTCGTGGAGGAGGTGCTCGAGCGCTCCGGCCAGCCGTTCGTGCTCGACTACGTGCGCTTGAACATGACCGCGCACCGGGGCGGCTGATCGTCAACTGCTGAGCCGGCTCGGGCTCGGCGCGAGCCCGTGCTCGTAGGCGAAGATCACGGCCTGCACCCGGTCGCGCAGGCCCAACTTCATCAGGATTCGCTTGACGTGGGTCTTGACCGTCGACTCCTCGATCACCAGCGCTGCCGCGATCTCCGCGTTCGACAGCCCGCCGGCCAGCCGTCCGAGCACCTGGCGCTCGCGCGGCGTGAGCTCGGCCACGGCCGCCGCGCCCACCGCTTCGCCGTCGCCGGGATAGGAGCCCGGTTGATGCGCCATGCGGTCGATCACCCGGCGGGTGACCGACGGCGAGAGCAGCGATTCGCCGGCGGCGATCGTGTGCACGGCCCGGATCAGCTCCTCGGGACGGGTGCGCTTGAGCAAGAAGCCGGAGGCCCCGGCACGCAGCCCTCCGAAGATGTACTCGTCTTCCTCGAACGTGGTCAGGATCAGCACCCGTGCTGATGACGAGGCCTCGGTCAGCTCACGAGTGGCGGCGATCCCGTCCAGGCCGGGCATCTGCACGTCCATCAGCACCACGTCAGGATCGCGCCGGCGGGTGAGCGCGACCGCCTCGCGGCCGTTCGACGCTTGACCCACCACGTCGATCGATTCGTCGCTCTCCAGCACGGCGAGCAGGCCGGCGCGCATCAGCTGATCGTCATCGACGATCAGGACCGTGGTCACGAAGCCTCCACATAGGGCAGCCGGGCGTGCACCCGGAAGCCCCCGTTGAACCGGCCAGCCTCCAACCGGCCACCGACGGTGCGCTGAGCCACGCCTTCGATCGTCTCGAGCGCCTCGCGCGAGCGGGCCGGATCGTGCTCCTGCCACAGGCGGGCCGCGCCCGCCTGGACCGCGATCACGTTGATGGCATGCGCTGCCGAGTCGTGCAAGTCGCGCGCGATCCGCGTGCGCTCTTCGGCCACGGCGAGCCGGCGATCCTGCTCGGCCTCGCGCTCGGCCCGGATCGCCCGCTGCTCGAGCTCGGCGAGCTGCTGGCGGCGCAGCCGGGTGCGCTCGCCGGCGAACCAGGCGAGGCCCCAGACGAGCGCGCCGAACAACACCTGGACCTCGGGCACCTCGTTGTGCCCCACGGCAAAGGCCAGCATGTGCAGGCAGAACACGGCCACGACGACCTCGGTGATGTGCCGCGTCCACGGACGGCGCGCGTCTCGGCTGGCGGCCAGCAGGTAGAGCGCGATGGTCGGTCCGACCGGAGGAGCGCCGGGGTAGCCCCGGGCCATCAGCGACGCGCTGGCGGCCGTGGTGAAGACGAAGACGGCCAGCGGCGCACGCCGCCACAGGACGAGTGCAAACGAAGAGCAGGCGGCCAGCAGCAGCCCCCAGCCGTCGAGGTGGTGCTTGACCGCGCCATAGTTGCCCAGCCCATGCAGGAGCAGCCCCACGGCGAGACCAAAGGCAACCAGGGCGATCGCGCCGTCGGTGAGCCATTGCCGGGCGGCCGACGGCAACCGGGCATCGGGCGCTGCGGTCACGGTGAGCTCAGCGTACCGGGGGCAGCGAGAGCGATCGTCCCCCTAGCGGGGGATCCGAAGCCAGGAAGATTCTGCCGCCCAGGGTCGTCTGCAGGCCCGATGGCACGCAAACGAATGGCCTGGCTGATCGTGCTGGGATGCTTGCTCGGCGCCGGATGCGGAACGGCCGCCACCCGGTCAACGACGACCCGGAGCGCGCGTGCGCCCTCGCCGGCCGCGAGCGGGACCCCGCCGGCCGCGAGCGGGACCCCGCCGGCGTTCGCCTGGCTCCGGCCCGAGCCACCACCGCCGGGCTGGACGCTGGCCCGTCTGCGCGCGGGTAACACGCTCGCCGTCCCGCCCGGATGGCGGCGCATCCGGGCCGATGCCGGAACGGCGTCCGCCGCGCGGGTCGATGCCGCTTCCGGGCTGATCGCCGAGTACCTCAACGCGACGCCGCAGCAGGGCGAGGAGACGCTTCAGAACTGGTCGCGCTTTCGCCCCGACCACAACCTCGATGAAGGCGACCGCCACGAACAGGTGCTGGCCGCGGCCCGGGCACTGCGGTTCCGCTCCGGCAGTGGCTCGTGCGTGATCGATCGCTACCGCACGTCCCGCGCCGGCTATCAGGAGATCGCCTGCCTGGTGCGCGGAGCCCGCGGCGAG
>JAFAYP010000267.1 GCA_019240305.1 Solirubrobacterales bacterium | reverse complement strand
TCGACCAGCTGGGCGGGATGGTGCAGGCGGTCAAGCAGGGCTTCCCGCAGCGGGAGATCGCCGACGCCGCGTTTCGCTACCAGCAGGAGGTCGAGGCCGGCGTGCGCAGGCTGGTCGGGGTCAACGCCTACACCGAGGGCGACGATCTCACCCCCGAGATCCTCCGCATCGACCCAGCCCTCGAGAAGAAGCAGATCGACTGCGTACGCTCGGTCCGCGCGGCGCGAAGCGCCACGGCGGTTGGGCGAGTGCTGGCCGAACTGCGGTCCGCCGCCGCAGGCCGGCGCAATGTGATGCCGCTCCTGATCGAGGCCGCGCGCGCTCACGCCACCGAGGGGGAGATCGTGAGCGCGCTCCAGGACGTATGGGGCGACTACCGCGAGCAGCCCGTGTTCTGAGCGGCTCCGGTGCGCTCCCGTCCAGGTGCCCGACGGCCCAGTTGCGCCGGCGCCCGTCCGCTGATAACCTAAACTAACTTCAGTTCAGGCAAGGCGCGAGGAGCGTACGACGTGAGCACCGCACCGCCCCCCATCGACAACCACGTCGATCTACTCGTGCTCGGCGCCGGCATGGCGGGGCTGAGTGCCGCGGCAAAGGCCGCCAGCGAAGGGGCGAACGTGGTGCTGGTGGAGAAGGGCCCGGCAATCGGCGGCTCGGCCGCGTACGCCGGATACATCTGGACCGCACCGTCCTTCCAGGTTATGCGGGACGTGAACCCGAATGGCGATCCTGTACTGGGCCGCCGCGTCGTCGACGGCTATGGCGCCGCGCTCGAGTGGGTCCGCTCGCTCGGCGTCCATGTCGCAGACCCCGTGACCGTGCTCGGCTACGGCCGTGGCTGTCGGACCGACGTGGCGAACTACCTGCTGGCGTGCGAGCGATTGGTGCGAGAGCGCGGAGAGCTGCTCCTCGGCTGCACCGCGCAGCGGTTGCTGGTGCAGGACGGGGCTGTGCTCGGCGCCGTACTGCGGAGCGAGTCGGGCAAGGAGCGCGTGATCGGCGCGACCTCGACGCTGCTGGCCACCGGCGGGTTCGGAGGCGATCCGGAGTTGCGGGCGCAGTACATCCACCCGCTGGCGCGCGAGCTGCCGCTGCGCGCGAACGTCTACAGCACCGGAGACGGCATGCGCCTCGCACGAGCGGCGGGGGCCGCGTTCGGACCACCGAACGCAGGGTTCTACGGCCACCTGATCCCCTCGCGCGTGTCCTACAAGAACCCCCACGAGTTCGTCGACTTGACCTTCTACCACAGCGAGCACGGCGTCCTGTTGAACTTGGACGGCCGGCGCTTCTGCGACGAGACGATTGGCGATCACCTGAACACGCTTCACGTGCTCGACCAGCCCGAAGCGCGGGCGCTCCTCGTCACCGATCAGCGCGTGCACGAGGGATGGATGCTGCGGCCCTACGTCGAGGGAGCAGAGCCGATCGACAAGTTCCAGCTCGCCTATAAGCGTGGTGCACGGGCAGCCGTGGCCGCCGACATCGAGGAGTTCGAGGCGCTTCCGGAGGAGTGGGGATACCCGGATGAAGCCGCACGCGACACCCTGCTCGAGTTCAACCGGCAGTGCCAGACCGGCAGCCTCACCCCGGGGCGGAAGCTCGACGCGGAACCGCTCGTGACTGCGCCGTACTATGTGATCGAGGTCATTCCGGCCATCACGTACACGTTCAGCGGGCTGACGATCGACGAGCAGGCTCGCGTGCTGCGCGAGGACGGCTCACCGATCCCGGGGCTGCTGGCGGCGGGCGGGGACGCCGGCGGAGTGTTCCACCGTGCCTACGCCGGCGGCCTGGCGAGCGCGCTCGTGTTCGGGTTACAGGCTGCGGTCACCGCGACCGCCCCGCTCGCGGCCGTCTCCTGACGTCACTCCGGATCAGAACGCGAGCCGCGGGGATCGGCGGTGTGCACCGCGACGTCGAACGCCAGCGCGGGCGTGCGCGTCGCCAGGTAGCGTCGCATCCGCCCCTGATCGTCGAGCTCGGCGACGGCGAGAAAGGTGCCGATCCGCTGCCCCGAGTCCTCCCAGCGGGTCTCGCCGAGCGCGAACTCGACTTCGCCGCTCCTCCCGCTGTGCAGGATGTGGTGGGCCCAGCCTCGCGTGTCGCCTGCGTCGATGAACGCGCGCAGCTCATCGAGTCCGCCGACGAACTGCTTGCTCGAATGGTCGGACCCGGACGCCCACTGAATCGAGAACTCCACGTCGGCCGAGACGAGCTCGAGTGAGCTGTGCGGATCGGGACCATCGAGCCGCGCGAAGTAGCGCTCGAAGTAGGTCATCGGCGTCAAGTTGCGGGCCGGCCCCGCCGGCGAACGACCTCCTCGGCGACTTCCCGCTTGACCACCTTGAGCGAGGGCGTGCGCGGGAACTCCTCGAACACGGCGATCGACTCCGGCCAGATGTACTTCGGCACGCCCTCGGCGGCGAGGAAGTATTGAAGCTGCTCGAGCGTCGGCGGATCCTGATCGTGGGCAGCGATGATCGCAGCACACGCGCGTTCCCCCAACCGGTCGTCCGGCACCGGGACGATGGCAACCTCGTGGACCGCGGGATGGCGCAGGATCACCGGCTCGACCTCCGCCGGGATGATGGTCACGCCGCCTCGGCGAATGATGTCCTTGCTGCGGCCCGCGTACACGAACTGGCCGTCGGCGTCGAGGTAGCCAAGGTCGCCGGTGCGGTAGCCGCCCCAGTCGGTGAGCGACTCGCGTGTGAGCTCATCGTTGCCGAAGAAGCCGAGAAACCGGCTCGGCCCATTCACGACGACCGAGCCGACGCGGCCGGGCGGCAGGGGCTGCTCGTCACCGTCGACGATCCGGATCTCGGTGCCGTCGTACGGGCGACCCTCGGTGACGTAGATCTTCTCGTCGTCCTCGTCCAGGCTGTGGGCCGCGTGTCCGGGCACTTCGGAGAGGCCATAGTCCCCGAGCGGGGGGCGCCCAAACGCGCGCTTCATCGCGATCCGCCGCTCCCGGGTCAGGCCGGGCGCGGCAAGCACGCGGATCGAGGAGAGGTCACCCGCGTCTTTCTCGACCGCTTGGACTAGGTCGGCCGAATGGGTTGGCATCGCCAGGAGGTACGTGCACCGATGCTGCTCGACCAGGCGCAGTGCCGCCCGCGCATCCCACCGGTTGACCAGCACGCCGGTGCCGCCGTTCAGCAACGGGGGCAGGTAGCCGAACACGAGGCCGCCTACGAAGCCGAACTCGCACACCACCAGGTACACGTCCTCGTGGCCGAGCTGCCAGCGACGGCACAAGGCCTCGGTCGCATAGCGCAGGGTGTTGCTGGAGTGCGAGATCCCCTTCGGCGTCGACGTCGTGCCGGATGAGTGGAGGATCATCGTCACCTCGTCGGCGTTGCGCGGCCGCCGCTCGCCGGGCTCCTCCACGTGCGGCAGCACGTCGTGCAGCGCGGGCTCGACCGCGAGCAGGACATCCACCTCGTGCGCCACCAGCCGGCACTTGGCAATCTCCTGCTCGCCGCCGAAGCAAACGAGCCCGGTCGCGCCGGTGTGGGCCACGAGCGCCGACAACTGGGTGGTGTTGAACATCGGTGGCAGCGGAGCGAGCACGGCGCCGAGGTGCAGCGCCCCGAGCATCGCCACCGCTGCCTCGATCGAGTGGCGACCGAGGAGAATGACGACGTCGCCGGGCTTGACGCCGCCGCGGGCCAGGCGGCCCGACACGCCGATCGCGGCGCGCCGGAGCTCGGCAAAGGTCACCCGCCGGTCGTCGAGGATCAGCGCGATCTTGTCGGGATGCCGCTCAACGCGCGTCGCGAAGTCGCTCCACAGATCGCCCTCGCGCCAATAGCCCTCCGCGTAGAAGCGCTCCGCCTCGGGCTGGAACGCCAGGGTCCGATTGCTGATGCTGTTGACGCTCATCTCTCCTCGGTGTGAGTAGATTGTGACTTTACGGTGAGGCGTCGCCGGCCGGGGGCGCGTTTCGCGCTCCGTTAGGCCCCGACGGGCTCCGGCGGAGCGACGGCTTCGCGGCGGTAGCGGCGGGTCTCTCGCCGGGCGATCGCCATGTAATGGACTTCATCGGGACCGTCGACTATCTGCAGGATGCGCGCGACCGCGTACAGCTCGGGCAGCAGCGTGTCCTGGGCCACGCCCATCCCGCCGTGGGCCTGAATCGCGCGGTCGATCACCCAGGTCGCAACCTCGGGCGCCGCGACCTTGATGGCGGAGATCTCTATCCGCGCGCCGCGGTTGCCGACGGTGTCCATGAGCCATGCCGTCTTCAGGATCAGCAGGCGGCATTGCTCGATCCGCACGCGCGCCTCCGCGATCCAGCGCTGGACGACACCGTGGTCGATGATCGCCCGGCCGAACGTGCTCCGTCGCGCCGTTCGGTCGCACATGAGCGCAAGCGCTCGCTCGGCCATCCCGATCGCCCGCATCGCGTGATGGATCCGCCCGGGGCCAAGCCGCTCCTGCGCGATCCTGAAGCCATCCCCCTCCTCGCCGAGCAAGTTCGAGACAGGGACCCGCACGTCGTCGTAGACGATCTCGGCGTGGCCTCCGTGCGGCCCGTCGTTATAGCCGAACAGCGTGGTCGAGCGCTTGATCTCAACCCCCGGTGCGTCTCTCGGCACGAGGATCATGCTCTGCCGGCGGTGCCGCTCGGCGTCCGGATCGGTGACGCCCATCACGATCAGCAGCTTGCACCGCGGTGACATTGCCCCGGACGTCCACCACTTGCGGCCGTTGATCACGTACTCGTCGCCGTCGCGCTCGATGCGCGTGCGGATGTTGGTCGCGTCCGAGGACGCGACCTCGGGCTCGGTCATCGAGAACGCGGAGCGCATCGTGCCCTCGAGCAGCGGGTCGAGCCACTGCCGTCGCTGCTCCTCGGTCCCGAACAGCGACAGCAGCTCCATGTTGCCCGTGTCGGGGGCCGAGCAGTTGAGCACCTCCGGGGCAATCCACGGACTGCGTCCAGTGACCTCGGCCAGCGGCGCATACTGGAGGTTGCTCAGTCCCGCGCCGTAAGCGTGCGTCCGCGGGAGGAACAGGTTCCACAACCCGCGCAGGCGTGCTTGCGCCTTCAGCTCCTCGACGACCGGCGGCGTCGCCCAGTCCTCGCCGGATCGTGCCTCCTCGCGAAACCGCGCCTCAGCCGGGTACACGCACTCGTCCATGAACGCCAGAAGCCGCTGCTCGAGCTGCTCGGTTGTCTGATCGGGTGCGAAGTCCATCGTGTGCGACCGTCAGCGGTGCTTCCACACGGGGTCGCGCTTCTCGAGGAACGCCTGCACGCCTTCTCGGGCATCCTCGGACTGGTGCGCGACGTTGCAGGTCATGCTCTCGAGCGCGATCAGCGTCTCGGTGTCCGCGTCGAGGCCGCGGTTGGCCGCGAGCTTGGTGATCCGCATCGTAAACGCGCTTTTGTCGATCATGGGCGCGACGAACTCGAGAACCGCCTGGTCGAGCTGATCGGCCGGAACCGACAGATTCGCAATGCCCCACTCCGCGCATTCCTTGCCGGAGAGCAGCTTGCCCGTGAACAGCAGCTCCTTGGTCTTGCGCAGACCGATGTAGCGCGGAAGCCGGTAGATCGGCCCAGCGCCGCCGAACAGCGCTCGTCTGATGTGGTAGTCGCCGATCTTCGCGTCGTCGGCGACGATGCAGAAGTCGCACGAGATGAGCAACTCGAATCCGCCGGCGACGGCATGCCCTTCGACGACGGCCACGGTCGGCTTGGACAGATTGAAGGCGCGGTCGAACGTCCGCGCGGACACCTGGGCGATCTTCACGGAGTTGTTGGTGGTGCCGAGGAACTCGCTGTCGAGCATGTTCAGGTCGGCGCCCGCGCAGAACGTGTGGCCGCGGCCTCGGATCACTACGACGCGCGCGTCCTCATCTTCCTCCGCCCGCTCGAGCGCCGCGCCCAAGTCCGTGAGGAGCTCCCAGTTGACGCAGTTCTTCACCTCGGGCCGGTTCAGCCAGATCGTGGCGACGCCGTCCGCGACCTCGTACTGGATCACCCCGGCTTCTACGCCTTGCACTTCGGCTCGCATCTGAACGGTCACAAATCCTCCTCGGCAGCGCT
>JAFAYP010000213.1 GCA_019240305.1 Solirubrobacterales bacterium | reverse complement strand
AAGTGACTTGGGGACTCATCTGGTTGATGCTCGCCCTGAAGATCCCCCTCGCAGGGTTGATCTACATCGTCTGGTGGGCGATCAAGCAGGAGCCGGACGAGGCGTCGTCCTCCGACGACGACGGTGGCCTGCGCCGCGATCCACGCCTCCCGCGCAAGCCGTTCCCGCGCCACCCGCGCCGCGGACCCCACGGCGATCCGGCACCGCTGCCTCCGCCGCGCGTACGCACCGCGCGCAGCCGGATCCGCACCGTCGAGCGCTGAGCGCCGGCCCCCCTTCGGCTGCATAACGCGCCACGCGGCCGGACGGCGCGGAAGCGTGGCGCGTAATCGCTGTGGGGCATGCATAGCGCGCCACGCTCAGCCGGACCTGCGTGTTGTGGCGCGTTATGCAGGCCCAGCGCGCCGGACCGCCGAGATCCGCCGGCACTGGCAGACTCCAGCTCCGATGAGCGCGCTGTCCGGTGTTCTGTCCGACGCCACGATCCTCGAGCTGGCCCAGACCGGCCGGATTCGGATCGACCCGTGGGACCCCAACCTGGTCCAGCCGGCGAGCATCGACCTGCGTTTGGGCGATTCGTTCCGTGTCTTTCACAACCACCGGGCGTCGGGCATCGACCTGCGAGAGCCGCCCGCCGGCCTGACCGAGGAAGTCACGATCGGACCCGAGGAGTCGTTCGTGATCCACCCCGGCGAGTTCTGTCTCGGACGCACGCTCGAGTGGGTCGAGCTCCCCGACGACATCGTCGCTCGGATCGAGGGCAAGTCGAGCATCGGCCGCCTCGGGCTGATCGTGCACGCCACCGCCGGCTTCTGCGACCCGGGGTGGAAGGGAACGCTCACGCTCGAGCTGAACAACCTCACGCGGATCCCGATCAAGCTCTATCCCGGGCTCCCGATCGCGCAGCTGTCGTTCATGGTGCTCGACCGGCCGGCGCTGCGGCCCTACGGAAGCCCCGAGCTCGGCAGCCACTACCAAGGGCAGCGGGCGGCGACCGAGAGCCGCTACGAGGGATTGCGCACGCGCAAGGCTCCCGACGGAGCGAACGCCGGTCCCATCGAGTAGGCTCGCGGACCGTGTTCACGCTGCTCCTGGCCGCCAGCGAGCCCTCGAAGGTCCCGTTCTACATCTGCGGCGGACTGCTGGTCGTGTGGGCGCTGGTCCTGGCCGGCGTGGGCCTCACGCGTCCGGGCTTTCCCTACCACGAGCGCGGCGCCCGCGGCGTGATGGCGATCTCCGGCGTGCTGATGGTGCTGGCCATGGGCACCGCGGTCATCACCAGCGCCTTCCCCAAGTAGCACGGCCGCGATCGCCCCCTCGACACTCGCCGGTCTGAGCGTCCGACAGGGCCTGTGTCAACACTTGAGCCCGCCCCAGCGTCCCGCCGACCGGATCCGGGTACTAAATTCAAGGGCGGTGCCTCAGCCACCCCGGCCTGAGGGACCCCGGCAACCGCGCGCGAGAAGGAGCGCCATGACGACACAGACGCAGCAGGACGACGGCGCCGGCGCAGCCACGGCGAACGAGACCCTGAGCATCACCGACAACCGGACCGGCAAGCAGTACGAGATTCCGATCGAGGACGGAACGATCCGCGCCACCGAGCTCCGCAACATCAAGGTCGAGGAGGACGACTTCGGCCTGATGGCCTACGACCCGGCGTACATGGCCACGGCGTCGTGCCGCTCGGCGATCACGTTCATCGACGGCGACAACGGCATCCTCGAGTACCGGGGTTATCCGATCGAGCAGCTGGCCGAGCGCTCGAGCTACCTCGAGGTCGCCTACCTGCTGATCCACGGTGAGCTGCCCAGCCAGCAGGAGCTCGACGAGTGGACGCACCAGATCACCATCCACACCTTCGTTCACGAGAACGTCAAGGAGTTCATGCAGGGCTTCCGCTACGACGCGCACCCGATGGGGATGCTGCTGGCGTCGGTGGGTGCCCTTTCGACCTTCTATCCCGAGGCGAGCCAGATCAAGGATCCCGACACGCGCTACATCCAGGTCATCCGTCTGCTGGCCAAGATGCCCACGCTGGCTGCGTTCGCCTTCCGCCACAACCAGGGCAAGCCGTACGTCTATCCGGACAACGATCTGTCCTACCCGGGCAACTTCCTCTCGATGATCTACAAGATGACCGAGCTCCGCTACGAGCCCGACCCACGGCTCGAGCATGCTCTCGACGTGCTGTTCATCCTCCACGCCGACCACGAGCAGAACTGCTCGACGAGCGCGGTGCGAAGCGTCGGCTCGAGCCAGGTCGATCCCTACTCGGCGGTGGCCGCCGGCGTCGCGGCGCTGTACGGACCGCTCCACGGAGGCGCCAACGAGGCCGCCCTGCGGATGCTCCGTCGGATCGAGACCAAGGAGAACATCCCCGACTTCATCAAGGGGGTCAAGGACGGCAACGAGCGGCTGATGGGCTTCGGCCACCGCGTCTACAAGAACTACGACCCGCGGGCCAAGATCATCAAGAAGGCGGTCGACGAGGTCCTCGAGGTCACCGGCACCAACCCGCTGCTGGACATCGCGCTCGAGCTCGAGAAGATCGCGCTCGAGGACGACTACTTCATCGACCGCAAGCTCTATCCCAACGTCGACTTCTACTCGGGCCTGATCTACGAGGCGCTCGGGATGCCGATGGAGATGTTCCCGGTGCTGTTCGCGATCGGGCGCACCAGCGGCTGGATCGCCCAGTGGCTGGAGATGATCGACGACAAGGAGCAGAAGATCGCCCGGCCGCGCCAGATCTACACCGGCGCGCGCGGTCGTGACTACGTGCCGATGGACCAGCGGTAGCGACCACCTGGACACTCACCATCCGGACCGGGGGGCGCGTCAAGCGGGTGCGCTTCGACGCGCTCGAGCCGGCGCTGGCCGAGCTCACCGCGCGCGCCGGGGAGCTGGCTGACGCGACCGCGCGCGACCCGGCGGCCACGCGGCTGCGCCGCTACGGGCCGGAGGAGCAGGTCGTGGCCCGGCTCGAGCTTGCCGGCCCCGAGCGCCGCCTGGCCAGGGTCCACGCCGGCGTTGACATCCGCGGCGACGGCGCCTCGGAGGCGTACACCGGACGCGTGCGCCGGCGCCTGATCGAGCCGGCGGGCGGCGAGGACGTCATCGCCGCGCTCGTGCACGCCGTCCGCGACGAGCGACGGACGAACGAGTAGTCGGCCCCGGTGCGAGCCCCGGGCTGAGATATCGTTATTCCCCTGATGCTGAGGAGAGGGGGTTTAGCCGTCGCGCGCTCCATCGCGCGTCCGTTTGGCTACCTCGCCTTCGTGCTGGCACTGGCCTCCCTGTCGGCCGCGGCCAAGCTGCTCGGTAACCGGGACGAGCTCGGCTACTTCACCGACCGGCTCGCGAGCACGCTGTGGCGCTATCCCGAGGTGACGCGGCGCGGCGTGCAGATGGCCTGGGGTGTGTGGGCGGTGGCGTTTGTCGTGGCGATCTCGCCATACGACCCGCTGACCACTAGCTCGTGGGACGAGGCTGCGCTTGCGGCCGTTGCGCTGGCCGTGATTTGGCGGCGGATTGTCGCCGCGCACCGAGCCGAGCGTTGAGGTTGTCGAGCGCCTGCTCGAGACCGACTTCGGCCGGGTCGAGCTCGCGCATGGCGGCCGCCAGTCGATACTCGGCGAAGTAGTCGGGGTCGACTTCGCACGCCGCCGCGATCAGCTCCATGGCACGCATCGACGGCTTGTCGTGCCCGTTGGCCAGCATGTTGATGTGGGCGTGGGTGATGCCCTTGCCGTCGAGCCGGCGGGTCGCCTCGGCCAGGCCGCGATAGGTGAGCGAGCGCGCGTCCATCAGCGCTCGCAGCGACTCTCCGAAGGGCTTTGTGCTCGGGCCGGTCATGAACGGGTGCAGAAACCTAGAGCAGCGTACCGCCAGCGCTCGTCGCGATGGCACTACGAACTTGACAGTCGTCGGTGCTGCTTGGTAGGTTACCTAACAATGTAGCGGCACGCAATCCCGTTGAGGACGGGCGGCTACATTGTCCTTTGCGCAGGCGCTGACCGGCAGGCAGGCGCGAGGGGTGCGCCGGGCCGAGCCCGACTCCGCCAAGGGGGAGCAGACCCCGCGTCTGCGCGGGGTCCTCGGCCCGGCTTTTTTGCTCGGCAGGACACCGGTGGGCACACTGGAAGGGACGCTACAGCACCAGCGTCGCGCCGTTTACCCGTAGCCAGCGCACGTGCTCGCGGTAGTTCGGGCTGTGGGTGGCCACGAGCCGCCAGAAGCGCCTGGAGTGGTCCATCACCTCCAGGTGACAGACCTCGTGCCAAATCACGTACTCGAGGACCGCTTCGGGCGCCAGCAGCAACCGCCAGTTGAAGCTCATCGCGCCGCTGCGTGAGCAGCTCGCCCAGCGGGTCCGCTGCCCGCGGATGGTCAACCGGGAGTACGACGTCCCCGCCAGCGCGCAGGCGCGATCGAGCCGGGGCGCGATCTCGGCACGGGCCGCCCGGCGATACCACCTCTCCAGAGCCGGCAACCGCTCCGCGCCGGCGGGCACGAGCAGCGTGTCCCCGCGCCGGGCCACGCGCGTGCGGCGCGAAGCGTCGCTCACCACCGTCAACGACTGGCCCAGATACGGCACGGTGTCGCCCCGCGCGGCCACCGCGGCCCGCGCGCCGGCCAGCTCAGCCACGCGCCGCTCGATCCAGGGCCGTAGTTCGCGGATCGCGGCCGCCGCCTCGCGCTCGGGTGCCCGGCGCGGCAGCACCACCTCGATGCCGCGCACGGCGTCGACCGTCACCCGCACCCGGCGGGCGCGATCGGAGCGGCGCACCTGATAGATGACCTCATCCACGGCGCGACAGGGTACGGTCCGCGTCCGACGTGAGCTCGTTTCCGCACCTCGCCGATCCGCTGACCGACGGTCGGGTCGTGCTCCGCGACTACAAAGAGCGCGACATCCCGGAGATCCTCATCGCCTACCAGGACGATCCGCGGCTGCACGTCCAAAACGGCGAGGACCGACCTCCGACCGGGGCCGAGCTGGGCAGCCGGGCCGAGCGCGAGGCGGCCTTGCGGGCGGCCGGCGAGGGCGTGACACTGACCGTGCTCGAGCCGGGCTCCGACACCTGCCGTGGACAGATCCGGGTTCGCAACGTCGACTGGGATCACCGCCGGGCCGAGCTGTCGGTCTGGCTCGCGCCGCAGGTGCGCGGCCGGGGGCTGGGGAGGAGCGCTCTGCGACTCGCCGGAGGATGGCTGCTCACCGATTGCGGGCTGATCCGCCTGGAGATCATGGCCGAGCCCGAGAACCCGGCCGTGCTCCACGCCGCCCAGGCGGCCGGATTCCAACGCGAGGGCGTTCTGCGCGAGTATCAGCGAAAGCGCGGGAAGGGCGTCGACATGGTCATCATGTCCCTTATCGCGACCGACCTCGTAGCGGAGCCTGACCGAGGGCCCGCAGAAGAATAGGTTGTCGTTTGAGGCGCCCGATGGGCGTCGCGGATGCGTCCTCGCCCCGCTCGCCCCTCGGACCCCTCATACCGACACCTTATTCTTCTACGAACCCTGAGAACGATGCCCTACTGGCGCGCCAAGCTCCCCTCGGGCGTGAGATCGCCCTTCCAGGTCTACGTCAACGGCGTGCCCCAGGAGCTCGGCGTCGACTACCGGGTCTCCGAGGGCGAGCTGCTGTTCGAGCGCGAGGTCGTGCACCAGCGACTCGGGCCGTGGGCGTGGTTCCTCGGCTTCTGGGGGATCGGCACCTACAAGCGCAACGACGAGATCGACATCCGCTACGAGATCGCCGGCCAGCCGCAGGTGGGCCGCGTAACAGAGATCACTCCGCCGTCCTGACCACCTCGCGGCGCACCCAGGGCCGCAGTAGTCGCAGGGCCGCCAGGATGGCCCGTGTGGCCGGCGAGCGGTTCAGCGTGTAGAAATGGACGCCGGGCGCGCCTCGGGCCAAGAGCTCCGCGCACTGCAGGGTCGCATACGACACGCCCAGCTCCAGGACGGCGTC
>JAFAYP010000099.1 GCA_019240305.1 Solirubrobacterales bacterium | reverse complement strand
CCGCGGTCATCGCCGACGCGCACAGCTGAAGCCCCTTGAAGCCGTGGTGCAGCCCGGCCTCGGGATCGGTCGGATCGAAGCGCGGGATCAGGTTGGCGGTCAGGCCGCGGTTGAACTTCTCGTCGACCACGAGCTCGAGCTGGCGATCGATCAGGTCGCAGAGATTGGCCAGCGCGACCTTGAGCGAGTCCATGGTCTGGCCGATGTGACCGCCATAGAAGTTGCCGCCGCTCTCGACACGGCCGCCGGGCACGTTGAACAGCGGGTTGTCGTCGGAGGAGTTGATCTCGATCGAGACCCACTGCTCGACCCAATCGAGCACGTCGCGCAGGGCGCCGTTGATGTGCGGCGCACAGCGGATCGAGTACTTGTCCTGGACGTGGCGGTCGAGCTCGCGGAATCCCGCGCCGTCAAGGCCGCCCGGGAACAGCTCGTCGGAATCCGATGCCAGCTGCGAGTCGGCCAGCAGCTCGCGGATGTGGCGGGCGCTCGTGATCATCCCCGGATGGGGCTTGGCGCTGTCGAACAGGAAGGCGTTGAAGTGACCGCGATTGCCGAGCAGGGCCTCGGAGGCCATCGCGGTCATCAGGTCGCACAGGTCCGACAGCTCGCGGGCCGCGCCGACGGCCAGGCAGGCGAACGCGCTCATGAACGAGGTGCCGTTGGTCAGCGCGAGCCCCTCCTTGGCCTCGAGCAGGAAGGGCTCCAAACCGAGCTCGGCCAAAGTGCCGGCGGCGTCGCGGTCGACCCCGTCGAACAGCACGCGCCCGTCGCCGGCCATCGCCCGGCCCACATACGAGAGCGGTGCCAGATCGCCGCTCGCGCCGCACGAGCCGCGCTCCGGGATGTACGGCGTGACGTTGTTGTTCAGGAGGTCGAGTACGCGCTCGATCAGCTCGACCCGTACGCCGGAGTTGCCCTTGGACAGGCAGTTGGAGCGCAGCAGCATGGTCACGCGCGCCACCTCGGGCGGCGCGATCGGACCGGTCCCGACGCCCATGAAGCGAAGGATGTTCTGCTGCAGCTGGGCGGTCTTGGCCGGCGAGATCTGGCGATGGGCGCTGTCGCCGAAGCCGGTGGTCACGCCATAGATCGGGATCTCGCGGTCGATCAACTCGTGCTTGAGGTGGCGGCTGGCCCGGACGGCCTCGGCCGCGTGCTGAGACAGCCGCACGGTGCGGTTGCCGCGGGCGACCTCGAGCGCGTCCTGGATGGTGAGCGAGGCGCCGTCCAGCTCGAGCAGCGCACCGCTCGTCACGTCGTGGGGCAGAGCGGTAGCGGTCATGTGCGCAATGTTCCCTAGTGGTAGGCTCGACGCAACCAAGACGCAGTCGATCGGCATCAACATGCAGCTCAGTCGTCCTCTGGACAGCATCGACCGCAAAATTGTTGCGTTGCTCCAGGAGAGCGCCAAGCGCACATTCGCGGACATCGGAACCGACGTGGGTCTGTCGGCGACCGCGGTGAAGCGGCGCGTGGACCGGCTCGAGTCAGACGGGGTGATCACCGGCTACGGCGCGCGGATCAACTGGCGCGCCCTGGGCGAAGGGATCGAGTCGCTGATCGAGATCTACTGCGCTGACCGCACCTCGCCGGCCGACGTCGGCCGCTCGCTGGCCAAGGTGGAGGAGATCGTCTCCGCCTTCACGGTCTCGGGCGAGGCAGACGCGGTGATCCGCGTGCGCGTCGACAGCATCGACCATCTGGAGAGGCTGGTCGAGCACCTCCGCCGCGATCCGAACATCGTCCGCACGCGGACGCTGATCGTGCTCTCAACGCTGCTCGACCGACCATGAGGGGAGAGGCCATGACCCGTCTGGCGGAACTTCAGATCTTTGCGACCCCGGACACCGAGATGGAGCGCCGCCCCGACGGGACGATCCTCCTGAGCTCGCGCCTGGCGCTGCCCGAGTGGGAGCGCTCGATCCCCGCCGTGCTGCGCAAGCGCGCCGCCGAGCATCCCGACCGGCCGCTCGCAGCACAGCGCGAGCGCGACCGCGACGGTCGCTGGGTCCCGCTGAGCTACGGCGAGGCGACGCGCAAGGCCGACACGCTGGCGGGCGTGTTCCGCGACCTCGGCCTCGGTCCGGAAAAGCCGGTGATGATCCTCTCGGGCAACTCGCTCGAGCACCTGCTGGTCAGCCTGGGCGC
>JAFAYP010000069.1 GCA_019240305.1 Solirubrobacterales bacterium | reverse complement strand
ATTCGTGCCCAAGGGCAAGATCGTCGTGCTCGGCCTGGTCACCACCAAGCGACCGGAGCTCGAGGCCAAGGACGACATCAAGCGGCGGATCGAGGAGGCGAGCCGCTTCGTCGATGTCGATCAGCTGTGCCTCTCACCACAATGCGGATTCTCCTCCACCGTCGAAGGCAACGCGCTGACCTCGGAGGAGCAAGCGGCAAAGCTGAGGCTGGTGGTGGAGGTCGCCGACGAGGTGTGGGTCTAGGGGCAGCCCGGACCATCTGCGGCCATACCTGCAGTAAGGTATGTACGGACTAGATAGTTCTTCTTCGGGTGATTGGCACCAGACCGGCTTCCCTGATCTGCGCCGCCATGTTCCCAGGGATTGCACGCTCATGTCCAGCGTTATCGTACGCTGCGTCCAGTGCTATTGACCGCGGTTGTGCAATCCTGTTTACTGGTGTCCCACACACGAGCCCCGGGTCACCGAAAGGAAGCCGAATGTCTCACATCGCCTCGCGCGGGGCGACGATGGCGGTCGACTGGGAGCAGCGGATCGACTTCGCCAAGCTCCGGCGCGACCGTCTCGAACGCGCACGAGCAAAGCTCCAAGCCTCCGACCTCGGCGCGTTGCTGCTGTTCGATCCGAACAACATCCGGTACGTGACGAGTACGCACATCGGCGAGTGGGCGCGCGACAAAAACGCCCGGTACGCGCTCCTACCGCGTGAGGGCGATCCGCTCCTCTGGGACTTCGGCTCGGCCGCGCGCCATCATCAGATGTACGCGCCATGGCTGCCGACCGCCTCGTGCCGCGCCGGCGTCTCGCCGATGCGGGGCGCGATGCCGGACGAGACGGGCGTGCCCGATGCGCTCGCGCGCTCGATAAAGCGCGAGCTCGAAGAGCGCGGGCTCGGCCGCGAGCCGCTCGGCATCGACATGACGGATATGGTCGCGCTCGACGCGCTTCATCGTGCCGGCATCGCGACCTCGGACGGCTCCCAAGTGATGCTGCAGGCACGGGCGATCAAGACCGAGGAGGAGATCGCGCTGCTCGACCATGCGGCCGGCATCGTCGACGCGGTGTACGAGCGCATATACGAGCTGCTGCGGCCGGGGGTGACCGAGAGCCACATCGTGGCCGAGGCGCAGCGGCTCCTGTTCGAGCTCGGATCTGAGCAGGTGGAGGCAATCAATGCCGTGTCCGGCGACCGCTGCAATCCGCACCCACACGTGTTCTCCGACCGGCTCCTGCGGCCGGGGGATCAGGCGTTCTTCGACATCATCCACTCGTTCATGGGCTACCGCACGTGCTACTACCGCACGTTCAGCGTGGGCGGCGCAAGCCAGCCGCAGCTCGACGCCTACAAGCGCTGCCGCGAATGGCTTGACGATGCGATCACCCTGGTCAAGCCGGGCGCCATGACGAGCGAGATCGCGGCCGTATGGCCGAGTGCACACGAGCTTGGCTTCGACGATGAGGCCTCCTGTTTCGGCCTTCAATTCGGCCACGGCTTGGGCGTGGGCCTGTACGAATCGCCGATGATCTCCCGGCTACACAGCTTCGACAATCCGGTCCAGATCGAAGAGGGCATGGTCTTCGCGCTCGAGACCTACTGCGCCGCCAGCGATGGCATCTCGGCGGCCAGGATCGAGGAGGAGGTTGTGGTCACTGCCGACGGCAGCCGGATCATCACGCGCTTCCCGGCCGACGAGCTGCTCGTCGCCGGGCGCACGTATGTGCGCGGCGCCGATCTGGTGAGCGCCGATCAGCAGGCGCGCGAGCCGGTCGCAGCCGGTTAACGGGCCCCGGGGGCTCCAGGGGCTGCGGGCGAGCGCGCAGCGGTCGCTGTCCTCCAACCGCGAGCTCGCACGTGCTCGTCAGGGCAGGCGCGGGTCGCCCGAGCGCCCGACGACGAACCAGATCGCCTGCACCGGCTCATCGCCGGCAGTGGCGAGACGGTGGGGTACCGTCGAGTCGAACGAGATCGAGTAGCCGGGCTCGAGTCGGTAGGTCTCGAACTCCACCGTGACCTCGAGCGCTCCCGAGAGCACGTAGCCGTACTCGCGGCCGGCGTGCCGCATCAAAATCCCTGCCTCGCACGAAGCTCCCCCGGGTTCGTAGTCCACGAACAGGAAGTCGATGTTGCGATTCGAGGAAGGTGTGAGCAGCTCCCAGCGCACCCCGGAATGCAGCTGGATCACCTTGCGCTCGGACGGCCGTATGACGGGTCCCCGCGGCTCGTCATCGGGCTCCGATCCATTGGCCCGGGCATGCGCGTCGAGCCCGCGCAATCCGGCGGCGTCGTCCGCAAATGCGCCGATTTCGGTCGGAGCGGCCTTGGCGCGCTTTGAGAACAGCTCGTCGAGCGACATCTCGAGCTCCGTGGTGATCGCATAGAGCGTCGCCACCGACGGCGTGACCTTCCCGAGCTCGATCTGCGAGATCAGGCTGGCCGATAGGCCGACGCGGCGAGCCAGCTCTCGGACCGATAGGTCGCGCAATTGGCGGCGATCCCGGATATGGCCGCCGACCGCCGGAAGGGCTACGCGTTCGCCACCGATGGGTGGGTCCTCGGCCACCGCGCAAGTGTAGCCCCCCATTTGTTTACTGTGCGTTGTGATTTGACACTTCGCCGCAAGTGTGTAGTAGGCTGGTACAGCCCCGACCCCCGTGGAGAGGACGGGTCGGCGGACGACACGCACCGATGGCTTCGCACGATCAAAACGCTCCGGTGGAGTCACTTCGCAGTGAGGCAGCTGGCGGCGCGGCACCGGCACCGGCACCGCGGTGGCAGCTTGGAGGCCGAACGCCCGCGTCCATGCCGATCCTGCTCGCGACCGGGGCGCTGTTCCTGATCAGCCTGGTGTTCGAGCCACAGAGCGTTCGGCACTCGGCGCTGCTCGGCATGCTGCCCTTCGCCGGGGCGCTCGCGATCACGGCGATGGGGCAGACCCTCGTCGTCCAGCAGGGCGGCATCGACCTCTCTGTCCCCGGGATGATCTCGCTGACGGTCGTCCTGCTCACGAGCTATCCGAACGGCGACTCCGGCAAGCTCGGTGTGGCGATTCTGCTCGCCTTCGGCGCAACCCTGGCCGCAGGGGTCCTCAACGGGGCGATGATCAGCGCCTTCGGCGTCACGCCGATCGTCGCCACGCTGGGCATGAACGCTCTGCTCTACGGCGGAGTCATCCAGATCTCGGGCGGCAATCCCCCGCCCACCACGCAAGCCCTGGCCACATTCGCCGGCGGCAATCTCGCCGGCATTCCGAACGCGCTCGTGATCGCCATCGTGCTGACCGCGATCCTCGCCGTCGTCATCAAGCGCACGGTTTTGGGACGCCGGTTTGAGGCGGTCGGAGCCGGCCTGCTGGGCGCCCGCGCCGCTGGGCTCGAGGCCCGTCGCTACCAGTTCCTCGCCTACGTGGCGGCGGCCGCGCTTTACTGCACAGCCGGGGTGTTACTGGCGGGCATCGTGTCCTCGCCAGGTGCGTTTCAGGGTGACTCGTACCTGCTTCCGAGTGTCGCCGCGGTCGTCCTCGGTGGGACATCGCTGTTGGGCGGTCGGGGGAGCGTGGTGGCAACCGCGATCGCCGCGCTCTTCGTCAGCCAGCTTGATCAGTTCGTGCTGGTAACCGGCGCCAGCCAGGGCGTCCAGAGCCTGGTCGATGCGGGCGCCCTGGCGGTGGGTCTCGCCATCTACAGCGTTCCGTGGCGCCGGTGGCTGCGGAGGTACGGGCGCTCGTCGCGGGACGGTCCGAGACGAGCCGAAGAAATTGTCGAGCCGGGCTTGCCGGTGCCGGCCGAGACCGGCGCACCGCTGGCCTCCGGGCCGCAGAAATGACCAAGCACTCAAGCGAAAGGGATTGGAGAGGTTCATGCACATGCCCCACAAGCGCGGATTCGCGGCAGCCGCCACCCTGTGCTGCGCCGCCGCATTGTCCGCCTGCGGCTCCAGCTCAAGCTCGAGCTCGAGCGCATCGAGCACATCGAGCGCACCCGCGGCGGCCACCGGCACGGGTAGCACTGCTTCCGCTTCGTCATCCGGCCGGCCCTCGTGGTGCGGCTCCAAGAAGATCACGCTGGCCCTCGCCGATGGCTTCGGCGACAACAACTGGCGCAAGGTGACCACCGGGGAGGCGCGCAATGAGGCCGCTCAGTGCCCGAGCGTGACCAAGTTCGTCTACACCGACGGCCAGGGCAACACCCAGAAGGCGATCTCGGACATCCATGGCCTGGTTGCGCAGGGGGTCAACGCGATGGTCGTCTTCCCTGACGCCGGTCAGGCCGTGCTACCGGCGATCCGCGAGGCATACAAGGCCGGCGTCGTCACGGTCCCCTACCGGGTGTTCCCGGGCGGTCAACCGGGCGTCGACTACAACTACTACATCTCCACGCAGTTCCAGCAAGCGGGTCAGCTCTGGGGCCAGTGGCTGGATAAGGCGCTTCACTGCCAGGGCAATGTGATCAACCTGGGCGGCCCGCCCGCCAACTCGCAGAGCCTGGCGGAGTACCAGGGGATGAAGCAGGCGCTCGCCTCCTGCCCGAACATCCACATCATCGGCCAGACGCCGTACTACGTCACAAACTGGGATCCGGCCCAGACGCAGAAGGTGATCGTCTCGGTGCTGGCCAAGTACCCGAAGATCGACGCGATCACGACCGACTTCGGCGCGGCGCTGGCCAGCTCGTTCCCCGCGTTCGCGCAGGCCGGCCGCAAGATCCCGGCGGTCGCCACCGAAGACTCCAACCTGCTCTCCTGCGACCGGCAGAAGCTGGTCAAGACCGATCCACAGTTCCAGCTGTTCACCGTCGACTCGCAGAACTGGATGGTTAGAACAGCGGTCGATTTCGCGGTGGCCAAGGCGAGCGGTGGGCAGGTGCCGGCGTCGCCGGTGGTCCCGCAGAAAGCGTTCGAGAACTCGCTGACCAGCACACCCCATCCGGTCGAGTGTGATCCCTCGATGCCATCCGACGCGTTCCTGTCCTCCCACCTGAGCCACGCCGCACAGCGGGCCGCGCTGGGCGAGTAGCTCTCCTCCGACGGTGAGGCCGTCGCGCATGATCGCGCGGCGGCCTCGCCACACACGAGCCGACGCCATGACCGAACACGAACCGCAGACCCTTCTTCAGCTCACCGACATCTGGAAGAGCTTCCCGGGCGTCACGGCGCTGAAGGGCGTGTCGCTCGCCCTCCGGGGCGGCGAGATCCACGCTCTGCTCGGCGAGAACGGAGCCGGGAAGTCCACGCTGATGGCGGTCGCCGCCGGCACGATCCACCCGGACTCGGGGACGCTCGAGATCGGCGGCGAGCAGCTGGGCCGGCTCTCGCCGGCGATCGCGCAACGCCACCGCGTGGCCATCGTCCACCAGCACCCCGCCGTTGTTCCAGACCTGACCGTGGCAGAGAACCTCGCCCTCGCCGCTGTCGATGTGCGACCCACGCAAGCCTGGATGCGCGAGCAGCTCGAGCGCGTCGAGCTGCAGGTTGCGTTGGGTGCTCGGTTGGAGGATCTGACCGTGGCCGAGCGCCAGCTGCTCGAGTTGACCAAGGCGATGGCGCTCGCGCCGCGAGTGCTGATTCTTGATGAGCCCACCGCGCCGCTGGGCGCCGACCGGGTCGACATCGTGTTCGCCCAAGCGAGGGCGGCGGCGAGCGCGGGAGCGGCGGTCGTGTACATCTCGCACCGTCTGGCCGAGGTGCGCCAGATTGCCGACCACGTAACCGTGATGCGCGATGGCTCAGTCCGAGGTGGCGGGACCATCAACGCACTATCCGACGAGGAGATCCTGCGCCTGATCATCGGACGCTCGGTCGAGGCGACCTTCCCCGATAAGCGATCCGGTCACCGAGCGGCGGGCGGGCTTTCGATCAGCGGCCTATCCAACCATGCCTTCCAGACCGTGGATCTCGAGGTCGCGCCCGGAGAGATCGTCGGCTTGGCCGGGATCGCAGGTAATGGGCAATCAGAATTCCTGCGCGCGCTGGCCGGGCTCGAGCCGGGCACGGGTGAGGTCACACTCGGCGGTGAGACCCTGAAGCTGTCGACTCCTGCCGCCGCCCGCCACGCCGGGGTCGCTTATCTTCCGGCCGACCGCCACGGCGAGGGCCTGCTGATGACGCTCTCTGTGCGCGAGAACGCCACTCTGTCCTCGCTGCCGCGCTTCGTCTCCCGTGGCCTGATCAGCCGGCGGGCCGAGACCAGGGCCGTGGAGCGCGAATGCGAGGAACTGCAGATTCGCGCGCCGTCTCCGGAGACCAACGTCGACGCGCTGTCGGGCGGCAATCAGCAGAAGGTCGTCCTCGCTCGCGCGATGCTCTCGGAGCCGAGGCTGATCCTCGCCGACGAGCCCACCCAGGGTGTGGACGTGGGCGCGCGGGTCGAGATATACCGCATCCTGCGTGAGATCGCCGGG
>JAFAYP010000627.1 GCA_019240305.1 Solirubrobacterales bacterium | reverse complement strand
CAGGGCCGCCCGGCTTTGCCAGCGTGCTCGACGATCATGTGGCCCGGACCGCCATTGCGGAAGGCCAGACCAAGAGCGCCGGTGGATCGGCGCCCGAGTCCAGCGACGGCGATCAGACGTCGACCGGCGCCCCGCAGGCGCTGATCGCCGCCGTGGCCGCCGCCCTGAACGCCGCGGCCACGCCCGGGGCCCAGCCCGCCTCCGCCGCGAGCGCCGCCGCGAGCCCCGCGAGCGCCGCCGCGCCGTCCAAAGATGCACCGGCCCAGGGCACGCCCGCCCAGCCGAGCTCGAATGCCGCCGGCGCGCCGAACGCGACCGCGGTCGATCAGCTCGTCGTTGCCGCGGCGGCCACCGCGACGCCCGCCTCCCAGACGGCCCCGGCGAGCGCTGCCACCCCGAGCGCTTCTGCTTCCGCTTCCCGACCGTCCGGCCCTGCGCCGGCCGCGGCCGCGTCCGTAGCCACTCCGGCGGCAAGCGCCCTGACCGGCGCCGGCACCACCGCTCCCCTGACCGACACCCCCGCTGCCACGGCGGGGACCCTGACCGACCCGACGGCTTCCGGGCCGGCTGACACCCCAACCCCCCTGACCGACACCCCAACCCCCACCCAGAGCGAGAGCCCGGCGGCGACGACCAACGCCGAGTCGCCGGCGCTCTCCGCTCAGGGTGCTCCGTCGGGCGCGCAGCCCACCCCGCGCGCGCAGACCACCCCGCCCGCGCCGAGCGCCCCGCCCGCGCCGAGCGCCCCGGCACCGAACCAGCCGCCCGCGCAGCCCACCCCGCCGGCGCCCCAGACGACTTCAACCACGCCGCAGCCGGCCCAGGCGAGCCAGCCCGCCCCGGCCTCCCAGCCCCGGCACACTGGCGAGAGCGACACCGAGTCCTCGGCGGGCCTCGCCACCGCGACCCAGCCCGCGGCGAGCGCGCCGACCCAGACGACCCAGTCGGCGGCTTTGTCCCAGCCTGACAGCAGCACCGCACAGGTCACGGCGTCCTCCGGCTCACAGGCTTCCCCGCAGTCACAGTCACAGTCAGACTCACAGTCACAGTCACAGCCGCAGCCGCAGACGAGCGCTCAGCCGCAGCCGATCTCGCCGCTCGCCGCACCGCAGCCCGGCGCGCCCGTACAGGCTCCTCAGGTCCCCCAGAACGTCGCACCGACGCGGTACGGTGTGTCGCTCCAGCACGCGGTCGACGCGGTACGCGGGACGATCGAGCTCGGCGCGCGCCAGGGCTTCACGCAGGCCAAGATCGAGCTCTCGCCCGGGTCCCTCGGGACGATCCGGATCCAGCTGCACCGCACCGACGACGGCGTGACCGCCCACGTGGTGGCCGACAACGCCGCCACCGCGGACACGCTCTCGCAAGGCAGCGATGACCTGCGCCGCTCGCTCCAGCAGGCCGGCGTCAACCTGCTGAGCCTCGACATCGAGACCCGCAGCGACTCGGGCGCCCAGACCCAGGATCGCACCCAGGACTCCTCGCCGCGCACCACCTCCGCCTCGACCCAGCAACTCGACGCGGTCGGCGAGGCCGACTCCGCGCCGGCCGACACCTCCACCCTGGCGCTGCCCGGCGGCGCCCTCGTGAACGTGCTGGCCTGACCCGAATCTGAACCAGAGACAAGGACTATTTCGATGAGCACCACCGCCTCCACCGCCGCCACCGGGACGACCGGCACCACGGGGACCACCGGCACGAGCGCCAGCCCGAGCAGCCTGCCGATCAACCAGAACCAGTTCCTGCAGATGCTGATGGCCGAGCTCAAGAACCAGAACCCGATGAGCCCGAACTCGAGCGACCCGATGCAGTTCGTCACCGAGCTCGCGCAGTTCACCTCGGTCGAGCAGGAGACCAACACCGCCGAGTCGACCTCGACGATCGCCTCGGGCCAGAACAACGCCACCGCGATCGCGCTCATCGGTCACACGGTCGACTACACCGACCCAACGACCAACGCCGCCGCCTCCGGCACCGTGCAAAGCGTCGAGTTCAGCTCTTCCGGGCCCACGCTCACCATCAACGGAACCCCGGGGATCAGCGCCTCGGCGGTCAGCGAGGTCTCGTGAGCGGAGTGCTCCCCAATCCCGCGCTGGTGGCGCCCGGGCCCGTCGGCCCGGTCCAGCCGACCGCGCCCGCGAAGGCGACCGACGCCGCGCAGGCGACGCCGGGGCCGTCGTTCGCGGACGTGCTGGCCAAGCAGACGAGCGCGCCGACCTTCTCGCGGCACGCGCTGCAGCGCCTCCAGCAGCGCGGGATAACCCTTGATCAGTCGACCCTGGGTCGGCTGACGGACGGAGTCTCGCGCGCGGCCAGCAAGGGCTCGCGCGACTCCGTGGTCTTCGTCGACGGCACCGCCTATGTGGTGTCGGTCGCGAATAACACCGTCATCACGGCGGTGGGATCAGAGCACATGCGCCAGCAGGTGTTCACCAACATCGACAGCGCCGTGATCGCGTGAGCGAGACGGTCAATCACAACCGCGGCTGGACCTCATGGAGGAGGCCGCAGAAGGAAACGATGCTCCCATGATGTCAGGCATGTATGCCGCGATCAGCGGCCTCGATGCTCACCAGACGATGCTCGACGTGACCGCCAACAACCTGGCCAACGTCGACACCGTCGGCTACAAGGCCCAGAGCGCCAACTTCTCCGACGAGTTGTCGCAGCTGCTCCAGTCCGCGACCACCGCCAACGGATACAGCGCCGGCACGAACCCGCTGCAGGTCGGCTTGGGCGTTCAGGTCGGTTCGATCCAGAACGTGATGACCGCCGGCGGGACCCAGACGACCGGCAATGCGACCGATGTCCTGATCCAGGGCGACGGCTTCCTGCGCGTGGCCGATGGCGCCACGAATCCCCCCCCGTTCGACGCCACGCAGTACACCCGGGCCGGCGACCTGACGTTCAACTCGGCCGGGTACCTGACCACGCAGACCGGCCAGTACGTGCTTGGTTACAAGGCTCAGTCCAACGGCGCCGGCGGTTACCAGCCGGTCAAGAGCACCCCGCCGGTCGCGGCCGACGCCGGTAACCCGATCCTCGTCCCGCCGGGCTCGACCGGCGTCACGATCGGCCCGGACGGCAGCGTCAACTACGTCAACAGCTCCGGCTCGCAGATCACCGCCGGTTACATCTCGCTGTCCACGTTCCCGAACGAGGCCGGTCTGCAGCGCGACGGCGGCTCGCTCTGGAGCGCCACGGTGGCGTCCGGATCCGAAAACGTCGGTCAACCCGGCATCGGCAGCTTCGGTTCAACCATTGGCGGCGAGCTCGAGCAGTCCAACGTCGACATGGGCACCGAGTTCACCAACATGATCGAGGCCGAGCGCGGCTACCAGGCCAACGCCTCCACGATCACCACGGCCGACCAGATGATGCAGACGGTCGTCCAGATGAAGCAGTAGTTCCTGCTTGAGGGCTGGTAAGGGAGGGGCGGCGATCGAGGGAACGCCGCCCCTCCCGACTCCAGTCTCACCACCTCTCTTACACCTGAGGATTCGAACATGATCACCCTGCACCGACTCGGGCACAAGCTCGAGCTCTTCCGCCTCAATCCTGACCTGATCGTCACCGTGGAAGCCACCCCCGATACGGTCATCACCCTGGCTACGGGCGCCAAGATCGTCGTAGCCGAAACGCCCGAGCGCGTGGCCAAGGAAGTGCGCGCCTACCGCGTCGACGTCCTCGCCGCCGCGCTCGGCCGCCGCCACGAGCAGCGCCGCGCCGCGGCGCCGCACCTGGCCTCGGTCCGACTGGCCGCCGAGCTCGGACAGACCGAGCACGCCGCCGCCGAAACGACCGCCGACCACGCCGGCCACGCCGGCCACGCCCCCGCGTGATGCTCCGGCGTGCCCAGAGTAGCCGCCTTGTGAGCGGCCCGACCTCGGCTGGACTCACGTCCATCCCGCGGTTGAAGGTTTCCATAGCACGGCCGATGACCGGGTCATGAAGGCCGCAACCGGCATAGGCATCGCCGTGGCCGCGGTGGGGATCCTCCTCGCTGCGATGATGGACGGAACCAGTCCTGCGGCGTTCATCAACATCTCGGCGCTGATCCTGATCATCGCGGGGACCACCGGCGTGACGATGGCCAGCGTCGGCATGGAGCGCTTCAAGCAGATCCCGAGCCTCTACAAGATCGTCATCAGCGCCGAGCCGATCGACGTCCAGGGCCGGGTGTCGCTGCTCGTCTCGCTCGCCGAGCAGGCCCGCCGCGAGGGCCTGCTGGCCCTCGATGCCCAGATCGCCGAGATCGACGACGAGTTCACCAAGAAGGGCCTGCAGCTGGTCGTCGA
>JAFAYP010000523.1 GCA_019240305.1 Solirubrobacterales bacterium | reverse complement strand
ATTCACCGTACCGCGGTGGAGGCGCTGACCGCCAACCTCGAGATCGAAGGCCTCCAGCAGGCCGTGCAGGAGCTCACCCGCAGCTCGCAGGCGCTCCAGGCCATGGTCATGCAGGTCCGCATGATCCCGGTCGATGTGGTGTTCCTGCGCTTCCCGCGCCTGATTCGCGACCTCTCGACCAAGCTCGGCAAGGAGGTCAAGCTCGAGCTGATCGGCTCAGAGACCGAGCTCGACCGCACCGTGGTCGATGCCCTGGGCGATCCGCTCGTGCATCTGGTCCGCAACGCGCTCGACCACGGCCTTGAGTTGCCCGACGACCGCGAGGCGGCCGGCAAGCCCCGGCAAGGGACGCTCCAGATCGCGGCGCGTCATGCCGGCGGCAGCGTGGTCATCGAGGTAAGCGACGACGGCAACGGGATCAACCCCAAGGCGGTGGCCAAGAAGGCCCTGGCCCTCGGCATGATCGACGAGGACGCCGCGGCGGCCATGGACATGCGCGGCGCGGTCGAGCTGCTCTTCACCTCCGGTTTCTCCACCGCGGAGACGACCAGCGACATTTCGGGCCGCGGCGTCGGCATGGACGCCGTGCGCGAGAAGATCCGCCAGCTGGGCGGCGAGGTCGTGATCGAGTCGGCCCCCGGCGTGGGCACCACCGCCCAGATCCGCCTGCCGCTGACCCTGGCCATCGTCTCGGCGCTGCAGGTCGATGTGTCCGGCGTGCCGTTCGCGATTCCCCTCGACCGCATCGAGCGCACCCTGCGCCTGTCTGAGCAGACGGTCCGCTCGGTGGCCGGCAAGCAGATGCTCGTCCTTGAGGACGGCGTGCTGCCGCTGCTCGACGGTGCCGAGGTGTTCCGCCGCGACACCGTCGGCGAGCACGAGTTCGTGGTGATCATCCGCGCCCAGGAGCGTCGCCTCGCGCTGGCCGTGGACGACCTGGTCGGACAGCGCGAGCTGGTCACACGCCCGCTGCCGGAGATCGTCTCCGACGGCGAGCCCGTGTCCGGTGGCGCTGCCCTGGCCGACGGCCGGATTGCCCTGATTGTCGACTGTGACCTGTTGGCCGCCGAGAACGCCTCGGGCCGCGCCTTCACCGCCACTGACCCGTCCGGTCGCAGCGCGGCCGCGCCGGTCAGCCTCGCCGCTTAGAACAACCAGATCAACAACGAATACAGGAGCCCTGACCCGTGACCCCTCGCTACACCGAACTGCAGCTGGATGCTTTGCGGGAGCTGGCGAACATCGCCTCCGGCAACGCCGCCACCTCGCTCGCGCAGATGCTGGGGCGAGAGGTCGAGCTGAACGTGCCTCGCGTCCTCGCCCTTCCCCTGGCCGACGCCGTCGAGGCGTGCGGTAGCCCTGAGGACTCGACCACCAGCGTGGTCATCCCGCTGGAAGGGGATGTGACCGGCGTGGTGCTCCTGCTCATCGAGCCGCAGGGCGCCGAGGCGCTGTGCGCCCTCCTGGGCGTCGACGCCTGGGACGAAATCGGCGAGTCGGCCCTGCGCGAGATCGGCAACATCCTCGGCACTTCCTGCCTGAACGCGCTGGCCTCGATGACGGGCCTGCACCTCGAGCCGCGCCCGCCGCATCTCACCACCGACATGCTCGGCGCGATCGTCTCTTCGCTGGCGCTCACCACGACGGCGTCTGCCGAGCTCGTGCTCGTGCTGGACTCCGAGCTGACGGTGGCCGACGAGCCGTGCTCCATCTCGTTCGTCCTGCTGCCCACCGAGGGCGGCGTGTCGGACCTGCTGGCTCCACTGGGCCTCGCTGAAGCTGCCTAGTCATGGGCACCGTACGGATGGGCGAGATCGAGGTGTCGAAGCGCACCGGCGAGGAGCTCGTGGCCCGCGGCCTGGGCTCTTGCATCGGGCTGGCGCTGATCGACCGCTCCTCCGGCGTGGCCGGGATGGCTCACATCGTGCTGCCCGAGTCGGGCGGCCACGCGCCTTCGAGCGAGCCCGGTAAGTTCGCCGACACCGGCGTCCCCGCGCTGATTGCCCAGATGCAGCAGGCCGGAGCTGTCCCGCGCCGCCTCGACGCGGTGATGGCCGGAGGTGCCCGGATGTTCGCCCTCGGCGAGATGGACATCGGCGCGCGCAACGCCGAGGCCGTCAAGGCGGGACTGACCCGCGCCGGGCTGAGGCTCCGTGCCGCCGACACCGGAGGCAACCGCGGTCGCACGCTGCGCCTCACCGTGGGCGAGTTCGAGGTGACCGTCAAGGAGGCCGGCGGTGAGCCGGTCACGCTGCTCGACGCCGGACAGGGATCGGCGTTCAAACGCCAGGTGGCACGAGCATGAGCGGCGATCGCCTGAGCGCCGAGGAGGTCGCCGCGCTGGTCGAGAAGGCCAAGCAGGGCCAGCTTCCCGACCAGCCATCCTCCGGGAGCACCCGGCGCGGGCCCCGGCTGCGCACGGTCGACTTCTCGCGCCCGACCAAGTTCACCGCCGATCACCAGCGCCGCATCGCGCGCGCCATCGACACCTTCTGCCAGACCTCGGTCACCCGCCTCTCGACCGAGCTGCGCACGGCGATCGAGCTCGAGACGATCAACACGACCCAGGCCACGTGGTCCGGAGCCCAGGCCCAGCTGCCCGCCGGCTCGCTGTGGGTGACTCTCGACGTGCAGCCGCTCGGCACCCGCATGCTGTTCACCGTCGAGCAGTCGTTCATCCTGATGTGCCTGGACTGCCTGTTGGGCGGGACGCCCGACAAGCCGCCGCGCGAGCGCCGCTTCAGCGAGATCGACACGATGCTCACCCAGCGTCTGATCGAGTCGATGGTCCACCAGATGTCGCTGGTGTGGCACGACCTGGCGGGTATCACGCTGTCGATCGTCGAGATCGAGACCTTCAACGACGCCAGCCAGATCGCCGCGGTGTCGGAGCCGACGCTGGTCGTCATCATCGAGAGCCGGATCAACAAGCACTCGGCCTCGATGGCGCTGCTGATCCCGTGGCTGGCCATCGACCCGGTCGCCGATCAGCTCTCCGGTAAGGAGAGCACCGCGCCCGAGGCCGACCTGGCCGGCGCCGCCGAGATCGGCCGCGCCGTGGCCACCGTCCCGGTCACCCTGCGCGCCGTGGTCGCCGCGGTGGACATGCCGATCGACGAGATCCTCGCCCTCGGACCCGGCAGCGTGATCAAGCTGGGCATCCAGGCCGAGCAGGGCGTGACCCTGTTCGCCGAGAACGTCAAGCTGGCTCGCGCTCAGCCGGGCGCCAACGGGCCTCGCCGGGCCATCCAGGTCTCGGGCACCGAGCGCAGGTACGGATGAGCACCCAACAGGACATCACGCCGCGCGAGGCGCTGATGCGCCTGGGCGCCTCGACCGCGGAGTCGATCGCCCAGGTGCTCGAGATGTTCGCTCCGGGCGCCGTGAAGCGCGGTGAGGTCACCGTGCTGCCCGACGGCGCCTCGCCGTTCTCCAACGTGGCCCGCGGCTCGATCGCCTCGAGCGTGTCCTATGTCGACGGGGTGACCGGCGCCAACATCTTCGTGCTCACCCCGGCCGGCGCCCGCGGGCTGGCCACCGCAATGGGCGCTCCGCCCCCCGAGACCGAGGACGGCGCCGAGGAGCCCGAGCTGTCCGAGCTCGAGATGTCGGCGATCGCCGAGGCGGCCAACCAGACCATGGCTGCGGCCGCGGCGGCCATCAGCGTCGTCCTGGGTCAGGAGGTCGAGATCTCCACGCCGGACACGCGGGTGCTCGACGAGCCCTCCCAGACCAGCGACATCTACGGGACTGCGCCCCATGCGACCTCGACCACGTTTCTCATTGCCGGCGAGTCCTGCCGACTGATCCAGCTGATCCCGGCCGCGTTCGTGGTTCGCATGGTGCGCGCGATGGACGAGATGACCGGCGAGGTGACCGACGCCGGCGCAGTGACCAGGTCTGCCTCGGGCACCGCCGCGTCCGCCGTGGACGCGAGCCCGAACAGCCTGGCCCTCCAGGAGGTGCTGGGCGGCATCAGCCTGCGCGTCTGGGCCGAGCTCGGCCGGGCGCGGATGCCGCTGGGTTCCGCGCTCGGGCTGCCGGTGGGCGCCGTGCTCGATCTCGACCACACGGCCGATGCCCCGGTCGACCTGTACGTCAACGGCATGCGCTTCGCCCGCGCTCAGCTCCTCGTCACCGAGGACGGCGAGTGGGCGGTGTCGCTCGAGTCGCTCGAGAACGAGGGGCTGCGACTGCTCGAAAAGGCGCGCGCAGCCCGCCCCGAGGGTCGGGAAGACGTTGATCCCGATGCTCAAGCTCAAGACTCCTCATCCGATCTGCCGATAGAGAAGGAAGGCTCTTCAACTGATCCTGAAACCCCGGAGGCTGACGCCCCCGGGAACCCCGAAACCCCTGACGTGAAGCAAACCCATGTGGAAGGAGCCGTGACCTGATGGCCCGTGTACTCGTAGTCGACGATGCCGCGTTCATGCGCAAGGTGGTGAGCGACGCTCTCGCCTCCGGCGGCCACGAGGTGGTCGGCGAGGCGGGGAACGGCTCCGAAGCCGTCCAGCGCTACCAGGAGCTCTCGCCCGAGCTCGTGACGCTGGACATCACCATGCCCGAGAAGGACGGCCTCGAGGCCCTCGGCGAGATCATCTCGCTCGATCCCGGCGCGCGCGTGCTGATGTGCTCCGCGCTCGGCCAGGAGAGCAAGGTGATCGAGTCGATCCAGAAGGGCGCCAAGGACTTCGTGGTCAAGCCGTTCCAGCCCGCGCAGCTGCTCGAGGCGGTCGGCAAGGCCCTCGCGTAGCCCCGCGAGTAGATATTCAGATGGCCGAGGCAGGCGGGGCGACCCCGCCTGTTTCGCTTTAAGCGCCCTGAGCGTCCTGCTCGGCCTGCTTGGCGTCGTCGGCTTCGGCGAACGCCCTGAAGCGCCCGGTCATCTCGGCGTCGGGTCCCTCTGGCTCCTCGCCATCCCCGTCGCCGTCGGCGCCGGCGTCTCGCTCGCGCGGCTCCTGATCGGCGTTGGCCTGCGCGACGATCGACTCGAGGTGGTGGCGGAGCTTGTCCTCGGAGCCCTGTGAAACGTCGCTCACCTGGACCGTCTGCTTCTTGAGCGTCACCGCCCCCCACTCGCCGTCGCCGAGCAGCTGCACGGTCCGCTCGAAGCTCTGCTTCCAGCCCTTGGGGACCTCGCCCTTTAGCGTGACCGTGAGCCGCGCGTCCTCGACCTCGGCGCTCGCCCATTCCAGCTTGACATCTGACATGCGCTATTCCTACCCGCATGGCCACGCTTGCCGACATCGATCTGCGCGAGGGCTATGCCGACCTCGGCGAGGTTCGGCTGCACTACCTCGAGGCCGGACCCCTGGAGGCACCACCGGTCGTGTTGCTCCACGGCTTTCCTGACTTCTGGTACAGCTGGCGCCACCAGATCCCTGTCCTGGCCGCCGCCGGCTTTCGCGTGATTGCGCCGGACATGCGCGGCTACAACCTGTCCTCCAAGCCGTCGGAGATCTCCGCCTATGCGCCGGCGCGGCTGGCCGCCGACATCCGCGCGCTGATTCTCGAGCGAGGCGCTGAGCGGGCCTGCGTGGCCGGCCACGACTGGGGCGCCGCGGTGGCCTGGCTGACCGCGATCAACCACCCGGGAGTGGTCGAGCGCCTGGCCATCCTCAACGTTCCGCATCCCCGCCGGATGCTCGAGGCCCTGCGCCGGCCCGGCCTGCAGATCGCCAAGTCCTGGTACATGTTCTTCTTCCAGCTGCCCTGGCTGCCCGAGCGCGCCGTCCGGGCCGACGGCTGGCGGGCGTTCCGCCACGGGTTCGAGCATGACGCCCGTCCAGGAGCGTTCACCCCGGCGGACATCGACCGCTACCGCGAGGCGTGGTCGCAGCCGGGCGCCGCGACCGCCACGATCAACTACTACCGGGCCTCGATGCGCCGGCCGCCCGGCCGCGAGCGTCGCGGACTGGCGCCGATCACCGCCCCCACCCTGGTCATCTGGGGTGAGAACGACCGCTACCTGAGCTCGGCGCTGGCCGAGCCTGACCGCACGGACGTCCCGGCGCTGACAGAGGTGGTGCGGATCCCGGACGCCTCCCATTGGGTCCAGCACGACGCGCCCGAGCGCGTCAACCAGCTGCTGATCGAGCACTTCAGGGCCTGACGGGGGCGGAAACTCGCCACTCGGCACCCGGCCGGGGTCGAATGGCGGCTGACTCCTGCCCACCGGGCATTTCGCAGCACACGAGCGCCGGGCCACGCCGAGCGGCGAGATAGTCCCGCCGACCGCACCGCCCAGGGGCCGCTCAAGGCCAGGCCATATCCGGTCGATTACCGGAGGGACTGTCCCTCGCAGTCCATTCCCTCGATGAAGTCGCTCACGTTTACTCGTGGCGTCGCGCTTGCCGGCGCCCTGATGTTGACGCATGCCGCCACCGCGCTCGGCGCGGCCA
>JAFAYP010000467.1 GCA_019240305.1 Solirubrobacterales bacterium | reverse complement strand
GGCAACTCCTACGACAACAGCGTCGAGCTGGATGCCAACCGGTGGCGCCACGTGGCGTTCGTCGAGCAGAAGCTCCCGGTGGACGTGACCGACGGCGCCTCGCTGGTCGAGTCGGCCGCGCGCGGCCAGGCGGTCGACGGCGGCGTGAGCACCTACCAGGAGGGCGACGGCTTCCGTTGGTTGATGGCCTCTGACGTGTGCAAGCACTGCACGCACGCCGCCTGCCTGGACGTGTGCCCCACGGGCGCGCTGTTCCGCACCGAGTTCGGAACCGTGGTGGTCCAGGAGGACGTATGCAACGGCTGCGGCTACTGCGTCCCGGCCTGTCCGTTCGGAGTGCTCGATCAGCGCGAGGAGGACGGCCGGGTGTGGAAGTGCACGCTGTGCTACGACCGGCTCAAGGACGACAAGGAACCCGCCTGCGCCCAGGCCTGCCCGACCAACTCGATCCAGTTCGGCGAGCTGTCCGAGCTCCACGAGCGGGCCGAGCACCGTCTCGCCCACCTCCAGCAGTCAGGCCAGGACCGGGCCCAGCTCTACCTGGCCGACGGCGACGATGGGATCGGCGGCGCCGGAGCCTTCTTCCTGCTGCTCGACGAGCCCGAGGTATACGGGCTGCCACCCGCTCCGGACGACACTCGGCGCGACGTGGGCGAGATCTGGGCCGCGGCCGGCGCCGCCGCGCTCGGGCTCGGCGTGGGCCTCGTGGCCACGGTGTTCGGAGGCCGGCGATGAGCGAGCAGGGCACCTCGTACCACGGCCAGCCGGTCATCAAGGAGCCGATCTGGACGTGGGAGATCCCGATGTACTTCTTCACCGGCGGGATGGCCGGTGCGTCGGCCGGCCTGGCCTACCTCTCCGGTGTGCGCGGCAACGAGGTGCTGGCGCGACGGGCCTGGACGGGAGCGCTCGCAGGCGTGTCGGTGAGCCCGCTGTTCTTGATCTCGGACCTCGGGCGGCCCACGCGGTTCATGAACATGTTCCGGATGTTCAAGGTGACCTCGCCGATGAGCGTCGGCTCATGGATCCTCGGCGCCAGCGGCGCCACCACCACGCTGGCGGCCGCCCACGCCTGGACCGGCTGGTTTCCCCGCTCGGCGCGCCTCGCCCGCCCCGCCGCTGCACTGCTCGGACTTCCGCTCTGCACCTACACCGCCGCGCTGGTGGCCAACACCGCGGTTGCGGTCTGGCACGACGCGCGCCGGCTGCTCCCGTTCGTGTTCGGATCGGGCGCCGCGCTCAGCGCGGGGGCGGCCGCGACGATCGCCGCGCCGCCCGAGCACGCGGCGCCGGCGCGCCGTCTCGCACTTGCCAGCGCCGCGCTGGAGCTCGGGCTCACCGAGATCATGAAGAAGCAGCTCGGCGAGCACGGTGAGGTCTATAGCCAGGGGACAGCGTCGAAGTTCAGCCACCTCAGCCAGGCGCTGATTCTTGGTGGCTCGGCGCTGCTCGCGGGCCGTGGTTCGAGCTCGCGCGCGGCCGCCGTGGCCGGTGGCGCGCTGCTCGGCGCCGGCGCGCTGTCGGCTCGCTGGACGATCTTCAAGGCGGGCTTTCAGTCGGCTGCCGATCCGAAGTACGTCGTGGGCCCGCAGCGCCGGGCCATCGAGCGGGGCGAGCGCAAGGGCGCCGCCCGGCGCTCCTCGAACGTCAGTGAGGTCCGTCCGGCCCAGGGCTCGCCGGCCACCGCGCCGATCGAGCTTCCCGCGTAGTGGCGCTGGTCAACACCCGCAGCGAGTACGACCACTTGTTCTCGATCTACGTCCCGATCGCCGTGGGCGTGTTCCTGCTGATCCTCGTGGCGGTCATCGCCGCAGTGCTGATCTTCCGCCGCCGGCCGCCCGAGCGCGCCGCCCGCTGGCACGAGAACAACCCGGTGGAGGGAACCTACGCCGTGCTGCTCGCGTGCGTGGCCGCGTTCCTGCTCTACCTGACCTTCACCGCAGAGCACAAGGTCGACACCCTGGCCAATCAGGAGCGGCCCGCGGTGGTGATCGATGTCACCGCGTCAAAGTGGCTGTGGACGTTCAGCTATCCGGCCTACGGGTTCAGCGTGCGAAGTGGCACGTCCATCAACCAGCCTCTCGTCGTCCCCGCCAATGAGGCGGTGCGCTTCAACCTCTCCTCGCTCGATGTGATCCACTCGTTCTGGATCCCCGCGCTGCGCTACAAGCATGATGCGATTCCCGGCTCCGTTCAGGTGACCACGCTCACGTTCTCGCGCGGGGTGTTTCCCGGACAGTGCGCCGAGTTCTGCGGGCTGCGCCACTCCGACATGATCTTCGTCGCCCACGCGGTCAGCCCCGCCGCGTTCGCGGCGTGGGCGCGGGGCAAGGGATCCGGACCGACGCCATGAGCGTGGCCAGCGCACCCAGGGCTCGTGTCCCGCGCCTCGGGGGGTGGCTCGGCGCGGCGATCAGCACCGACCACAAGCGGATGGGCCTGACCCTCGGCGTGTGCTCGCTGTTCTTCTTCTTGCTCGGCGGGGTGTTCGCGCTGCTCATGCGCACTCAGCTAGCCCAGTCGAACATGCAGTTCGTCTCGGACAACGCCTACAACCAGCTGTTCACGATGCACGGCTCGACGATGATCTACCTGTTCGTCACACCGATGGCCATCGCGATGGCGATGTACCTCGTGCCGCTGCAGATCGGCGCGACCCGGCTCTCGGCGCCGCGCCTGGCGCTAGTCGGGCTGTGGACATGGATCTGCGGAGGACTGGTCATGCAGCAGGGCTGGTTCGCGTCGGGCGGGCCCGGCCGTGCCGGATGGTCCTCGTATGCGCCGATGTCAAACGGGCAGAACACGCCCGGGGTGGGCATGGACCTGTGGGTGATCGGCGTGATCCTGGCCGCCGCGGGCATGCTTCTCATGGCCGGATGCGTGGTCGCCACGATCGCGCGTCGCCGCGCGCCTGGCATGTCCCTTCTGCGCATGCCGGTGTTCACCTGGACCGCGCTGGTCAGCGTGCTGATGGTCGTCGGAGCGTTCCCGATGCTCGTGCTGGTGATGGCCCTGCTCTACATGGACCGTCACGGCGCGCACATCTTCACGGGGTTCGAGGGCGCGATCGACTACCAGGACCTGTTCTGGTTCTTCGGTCACCCGGTCGTCTACGTGATGTTCTTCCCGTACCTCGGCTCGGCCGCCGAGGCGATCGCGGTGAGCGCGCACAAACGGTGGTTCGGCTACCTCGCGTTCGTCGCCTCGATGATGATGTTCGCGGCGCTGTCGATGGCGGTGTGGTCACACCACATGTACGTGACCGGCGGAGTGACCAACCAGTACTTCGCGTTCACCTCCACGCTGCTGCTGGTCCCGGCCGGCATCGAGTACTTCGACATGATCGCCACGCTGATCGGCGGCTCGATCGTGCTGCGCACCTCGATGCTGTTCGGGCTTACCTTCTTCATCCAGTTCCTGATCGGCGGCCTGAGCGGGATCTTCGTCGCCTCGCCGGTCCTCGACTACCACGCGTACGGCACCTACATCGTGGTCGCCCACTTCCACTACACGCTGTTCGCCGGCAGCATCTTCGGGTTCTTCGCCGGCGTGTACCACTGGTTCCCCAAGCTCACCGGTGCCCTGCTGCGCGAGTCGCTGGGCAAGCTCCAGCTGCTGTTGATGGTGATCGGGACGAATCTCACGTTCTTTCCGATGTTCTTCCTCGGCAATGACGGCATGCCCCGGCGGGTGTCGCGCTATCCGACCCATCCGGGGTGGGGGACACTCAACGAGCTCGAGACGATCGGGGCGGGCATCATCGCACTCGGCGTGCTGGTGTTCCTGGTCAACGTCTGGGTGTCGCTACGCCGCCGGGTTCTCGCCGGCAACGACCCGTGGCTCGGGCACACGCTCGAGTGGGCGACCACCTCGCCGCCGCCGCCGCTGAACTTCGACGGACCGCTGCCGCCGATCCGCACCTACGCGCCGCTGCTCGACCTGCGCGAGCAGGAGCTCGACCGCAAACGCCGGAGCGCCGAGGTGAGCGCGGGATGAGAGGCGGCGCGATTCCCGTCCTGGCCTGGGGCACGATCCTGCTCGTGCTGGCGATCGGCAACTGGGTGTGGAACGGCAAACCCGTGGGCAGCGGAGCCGCCAGCGCCGCGGTGGTGATCATCTACGGCTTCGGCCTGGCTCTCTGGCGGCTCCGTCGCGAGGCGATCCGGCGCGGTCCTCCCGAGCCGCACACCGAGATCGAGAACGTCCCTTCGGCCAGCCTGTCAGCAATGCTGATCGGGCTGGCGGCCGGGTGCGCGCTGTTCGGGCTGGCCTGGGCCAAGTTCCTGCTGTATTTCGGCATCGGTCTGTTCGTGGTCGCGGTCGGGCGGATGATCCTCGAGCTGCGGGCCGAGCGCGCCACCCGGCGTGAGGTCCTGCGTGACGAGGAGCAGCGATGAGCGCCCCGTCGCTGCTATCGCTGCTCGTCTCGCACTGGAGCATTGGTCCGACGGTGGCCGTGCCGGCGCTCGCCGCTGCCGTGCTTTACCTGCTCGGCGTCCGGCGCGCCGGCGACCGGTGGCCGGCGCGCCGAACGATCTCGTTCCTGACCGGGCTCGCCTGCGTGGTGGTGGCGCTCGGGTCCGGGATCGACGCGTACGACGATCAGCTGCTCTCGATCCACATGTGGCAGCACATGCTGCTGTTGCTCACCGCGCCGCCGCTGGTGCTGGCCGGCCGGCCGGCGATCCTCCTGCTGCGCGCACTGCCGCCCCGGCGGC
>JAFAYP010000392.1 GCA_019240305.1 Solirubrobacterales bacterium | reverse complement strand
GGCGACCAAGGAGCTCGATCGGGTGGAGTTCGATCCGCGGCTGCGTGAGCTCGTCCGCGTCCGCGCATCGCAGATCAATGGGTGCGCCTACTGCATCGACATGCACACCAAGGACGCGAGGGCGATCGGCGAGACCGACCAGCGCCTGTACGCGCTGGCAGCCTGGCGTGAGACCCCGTTCTTCACCGAACGCGAGCGCGCCGCACTCGCGTTCTGCGAGTCGGTGACGCTTCTGGCCGCGGACCACGTGCCGCAGTCCGCCTACGAGGCGGTGGCTGCTGAGTTCTCCGAGGAAGAAGTGGCCGCGCTCGTCAGCCTCATCGTGACGATCAACGCCTGGAATGCCATCGGCGTCAGCACCCGGGCATGGCAGCCCGGTTCGTATCAGCCCTAACGGCGACCGGAACGCCGTGAGACCAGTGACCAAGACCAGCAAGACAGGAGACAGACCATGAGCCGGAACGCCACCACGTTTATGCGTCGTTTGAGTGTCCACGTGCGCAAGACCTACCACGAGCTCGACTACGCGCAGCGCCGCATGTTCGAGCTCCGCACGGGTGTGCCGTCCACCGCTGCACACCACTCCCGCCAGCGGTGATCAGAACCCGCCGCTATACCGCGGCGCCGAGGGCGCGGCCGTCATGGCCGCGCTCGAACGCGTGAACGCAGTGCTCCGAGCAGAAATAGAAGCGCTCACCGTCGAGATCGGCGCTGAGCGCCTTGGCGCGGTCGACCTTCATCCCACACACCGGGTCGGTACTACCGCGGCGGGCGGTAAGCCAGAACATTCCGGCGAAGATCGCCAGCCCGAGTACGTTCAGTGCCAGCTTGTAGTTGAGCTGAACCTGGCTGAAGATGTCCGACCGCGTCGGCCGCGGCCCGGCGGGACTCAGGCCGAGAGCGCTGAAGATCCCGTCCACGATCAACGCGGCGATCACCATCGTGACGAACATGAGCACGGTGATCCGAACCGCGAACCGGCGGCCGTAGTACTTGCGGTAGATGAGCAGGATCGGGATGACGATCAGGTCGGCGAACAGGAAGGCGAGGACGCCCCCGAACGAGATCCCGCCGGACCACAGCACCGCCGCGAGCGGAACGTTCCCGACCGAGCAGACGAAGCTGAGCACCGCGATGATCGGTCCGACGATCACGTTCTCGATCGCGGGAAGCGGCGCCGGAGCGCTGGTGATGAACAGCTTCTCGAAGAAGCCGTTGCCGAGCTGGGCGATGAACCCCGCGAGCAGGAACCCGATCGAGATCTCCTTCCACAGCATCTGCCAGTCGCCGCGGAAGTTGTGGGCGACATCGGACCAGCCGCCCAGCGAGCTCAGACGCTCGCGCCAGGGCAGCTGCTCGCCGGCCGGATGATGCTGGTGACCGGCGTCCGCCCGTTGCGCGTGTTCGCGCGCCTCCTGCTCGAGCGGTCGGTTGACGAACGCGCGGAGAAGCACGGTCATGAGCACGATCATCACGATCCCGCCGACGTACTCGGCGAGGGTGAACTGCCACCCAATCAGTAACCACAGGACCAGCCCGAGCTCCCACACCAGATTCGTCGAGGCGAACTGGAAGGCCAGTGCGGGGGTGGTGCCTGCCCCTTTCTGAAACAGCGACTTGGCAATGGCCACGGCAGCGTAGGAGCAGGAGGAGGAGGCGGCACCGAGCCCGGTGGCCCAGGCGACGGAGCGAGGACGCGACCCGCTCATCAACTGCTCGACCCGCTCGCGCGGGACCCAGGCCTGCACGATCGCGGAGATGGTGAAGCCCAGCACCAGAGCCCACCAAACCTCCCAGGCCATCAGGAACGAATCCCGGAACCCGTGCCAAACCACGTCCAGGGCATCCACGCACACCACTCTAGCAAGTACCCCTAGGGGGTAGGGGTGTCGGCTACAATGTCGGGCATGACGAAGACCCAAGCGCCCACCCGGGGCTACACGGCGACCAAGGACCAGCTGCAGGCACGACTGCGGCGGATAGAGGGCCAGATCCGAGGAATCCAGGGCATGGTTCAGGACGACCGGTATTGCATCGACATCCTGACCCAGATCTCGGCCGCTCAGGCCGCGCTCGACAAGGTCGCGCTCGGCCTGCTCGACGGCCACGCTCACACCTGTGTGATCGGTGCCGAACCCCAACAGCAGGACGCGCGGACCGAAGAGATGATGGCCGCCATTGGCCGGCTCCTGAAGCGCGGCTGACGCTCGCGTCCAGCTCGAGGAATCGGCGCCGGACACCGATGCACGTGGCGGAAGCTCAGGCACGGGTTTTCGGCCGTGCGATGAAGATCGCGGCTAGTGTCCGGATGACCTGGCCGCGGTGGTCATCACTCGCGCGGCCGCGCTTGACGTCGCGCAGGTGGCAGGTGAGCGACAGCCGGCCGTGGTCTGAGCCCTACTAGGTGTCGCGGAGCCGCCGCATACGCGGCGGACGGGTGCGGAGGCTGGCCCCCCAGGCCAGCGCGATCAGCGCGGCGCCGATGGCGAACACGATCACCGAAATAATGTGGCTCGACCGGGCGCCGGTGGCCGTCGCGCTCGGTGGCGGGAGCGGCAGCGGATGACCCGCCGTCGCGGCCAGGCGCTGAATTGCGCCGAGGGCGGCACTCCCCAGCCCGCCCGGGCGTGCGGGTATGCGAACGCCGGCCAGGGCCGTCCGGTCAGAGACGCCGGTCCCGTAGACCCCGAAGCCGTTCGGCATGACCACCAGGAGCGGGCCTCGGTAGACCAAGGCGAGCTCCTGACCCAGGAACGCGGCGTAGGTTTGCGGCTCGCCCCACAGCTCGGTGACCGAGCCGAGGTCACTGCGTGCCGCGATCAGCGCGGCACGTATCGGGTAACCATCCTGTGCGGCCGCGTGCAGCAATTCGGACAGCTGGCTCTGCTGCGAGAGGGGAATGGCCGCATCCTGGGGCAGGAACAACGGCTGGGTGGCCAGGACGTCGCTGGCCGGGTCGCCGTCGGCGCGTACCCAGGCCGGATAGGCGATCAGCATGGCCCACGCTGCCGCAAGCACCGCGCTCACGTGCCGGACCCGGAGGCCAAGATGTCGGTTGGTCGTAGAGTCCGTCACCTGCGATGAGTCCGGAAGCGACACGACGGGAGATGTCGGCCGCGACACGCAAGTCTAGGCGGGGTCGCGCTCGGCGATCCGGATCGGCTGCGCTGCTCGGCACCCTCATCGCACTTGGTGCGTTCCCCGCGGTGGCCCAGGCCCACGGTCCGGTGGCGCCGGTTGCCTCGAGCTATTTCGCCAAGGCTCTCCAGGTTCCGCCGGGTCTGGACGCCAAGGTGATTGACGGTGACCTGCGCATGTGGCTACGTGTCCCGCCGCAGGACACGGTGGTGGTTCTCGACTACCGCGGTGCTCCGTACCTGCGCTTCTCAAACAGCGGGGTGGCCGTGAACCACAACTCCGCCATGTAC
>JAFAYP010000359.1 GCA_019240305.1 Solirubrobacterales bacterium | reverse complement strand
TCGAACGCTCCTTCAGCGTCGCCGCGCTCCTCGGAGTGCCCATATGCCACCAACGAATCGGTCAAGGGGCCTCGCTGATCCTACGCGTGTTACTCAACGACAACGCGGCAAACCCCCTCACGTAGACGCCGGCCACCTCGATTCTTGCCTCGGAGGGCTCGCCAAGTACTCCTGGATTTGCTTTTCAGGGCAGCCACGGTGCTTGCCGAGTGCCAGACCGCGCTCCCACGCACGCTCCCATCCACTCACGAGGTGTGGGTGCGCAGGCCACGGCCGATGGCCAGGGCGAAGTCCAGAGACCATGAGCCCGATCGATCAGCAGACCCGAAGGTGGGGCTGCGCGGGTGTATCATGCGGCCGCTATGGACAGGAGCGGGGTCAATGGGGACGATTTACGCGACCGGGTAGAGCATCAAGACGTTTCACTCTTCGATCAAATTCCAGCATTGCTGGAGGTGGACGATCGCCGTTCGCTGCTTGCCCTCCATGACGCTTGCGCAAAAGTGCACGGAGCGTTTTCGTATCTCGAGATCGGGTCCCACCTCGGCGGGTCGCTGCAGGCACTCGTCCGAGACCCGGCCTGCGATGCGATTGCATCGATAGACGCCCGCCCGACTTGGATGCCGGATGAGGGCGGAATCACTATCGCCTACCCGGACAATAGCTCTGCGCGGATGCTCCGCCTCCTCGGCGATCTTCCTGGGGCTTCTCTGGGAAAAATTCGCACTTTCGACGTGTCCACGACCCAGCTGTCCCCTGTCGATCTCGGGTTGGTTCCCAGCCTATGCTTCGTTGATGGCGAGCACACCGACGAGGCGGCACTCCGCGACGCGCGCTTCTGCAGGGCGGCGATGCCAGACTCCGGGTGCATCGCATTTCACGACGCCGCAATCGTTTACCGCGGCATTGCTCAGTTCCTACGCGAGCTTGACGCCGAGGCTGTCGCCTACTCCGCTTACTTCTTGCCGGCAACCGTCTTCGTAATTGAGTTTCCCCAGGCGAAGCTCAGAGACGTCGAAGGCGTCACTTCGTTGATCCTCGAAAATTACCGTGGCTACCTCTTCAGTCTGCAGTCGAACGACCGCTATCGCGAGTTCTTCAACCATTGGGTGTTCCGGGAGTGGCGAACCCTTCAACGCCGGCTGCTGAAAGGGCGACTCGAGCGGTGGGCAGCCCGAGAGACAGCCGAGAAGCTCGGTCAGACAACGGGCTCAGCGAGCGCGATGACGCATCCCACCCAAGACTGAGCACGGCAGCCAGGCGGGGGTCGTCGGGCTCGATTCGCGGCGCCGCGGCGTACAAATCTGATGTCGCATTTGCAGGGGCTTTTCATCGTGTTGGGCCACGGAACCCCCGCGTGGCCCAGGCGGAGCGCGGCGAGAGGAGGCCGGTTTGGCCTACGTCCCTGCCGTTCCACGCGATGCGGGACTCCCGTCACGCCGGCGCCGCCGCCGGGCAAGCGCCGCTTCGCGAGCAACTCGTCGATCGTCGGCTCTCGACCGATGGGTGCCGGCAGCGGCAGGTGGTTCTGGACTCGGTAGCGGTTGCGACGGCCGTCCTTTTCCTTGACGACGTAGCCGGCGTCGATCAGGTCGTTGACGATGCCGAACGCTCGGCGCTCGGCATCGTCGCCGGCGCCAGGGCTATTTGATGACGCGGATTAGCCGCAGCATGCCGAGCTGTGTCTGCTCGCGTCCGTCTTGGGTGTTCATGGGGCAGGTTTCGATGTAGTAGCCAGGGCTGGTGTTGAGGGTCATCTGTTGGACCGCGCCATGCGAGACGGGCAGGGCCAGTAGGAAGGACGCGCGTGTCTCGAGGCGTTGCGCTTGGCGGTCGTGCCCGGCGCGCAGTAGCGCAATGATGTTCCGGCCGGTGGCGGCGTTCGGCACGCCGTTCCCGGCGATCATGTGAACGAGCCAGCCGTTGTTGGTGGCGCGTACGATGGTGCGGTTGTGGAGCACGGTGGGGCCCCGGAACGCGAAGTCGATCGCGGTTTGCGTTGCGTTGGCCGGTGGCAGCGATGCGGGCGCCGAGGCCTGCGTGATCGTGAACGTCGTGAACGGGAATGGCGGCCGCCCGTTTCCGGTGTCGAGCGCGAAGTAGTTTCCAGGTTGCAGCGCGGTCTGGGCGCTGCTCACGCCGTGCGGTGCGAGGGCGTTGAACACAATCGAGCCGTACGGTGTGACCGCGTTAGGGTCAGGCGTCTGGCCAATCCCCGCAGCTGCCTGCGCGTAGCTGACGCCAGGGTTCAGGCGCACCAGCGTCGGCTCGCCCAGCCGCTCGTTGGTGACCGTCGAGGCAATGTTGACCGCCCCCGACACCAGCGTGCCGCTTACCTCGATCGTCTTTTGATTCATCGTGATCGAGATTGTCGGCAGCGAACTCGACGCCCGCGGACTTGTCGCGATGGCGGTACCTCCGGTGATTCCATACGCGGCGCCAGCGACAGCGCTGATCGCGGCGATAAGTGATGTAGTGCGTTTCACAGCCATCCCCTCTTGTTGTTGACACATCCCATGAGCGGGCCTCGGTGGGTTTCGAAACTAGGTCGCTCGGGTGCTGGTGTCGTCGGCTGCCGGGACGATGCTGTGGCGGAACCGAGTTCGAGCGTCGTCCGCGGCGTACTTCTTGGGGATGACGCAGATCGACCCACGGAGGATGCGCGGATGCTCGTGTGCGGTTACGGTCTCGATGTGCAGGCGCGCGCATTCATGCGACCGGCCCTCGAGTGGAGGTTTCCGCGCGGCGATACCGTGCTCGCCGCGGCTGTTGCGGGCGTGTGCCAGTTGGACGTGTGGAATACGCCCGGGTTCGTCCCCCGCGAAGGGGACCGGCTGGCTCTGTCGCTGGTGTTCCTGGCCAGCTCGGTGGCTCTGCTTTGGCGGCGGCGGGCCCCGCTGGCCGTGCTCGCGCTCGTGTACACCGTCAGCCCACTGCTGTACCTCGCGGTAGGTGCGCCAGAAGCGCTCGGGACGTTGCTTCCGCAGTTGGTCGCCGTTTACTCGGTCGGCCGCTACAGCGACGTGCGTAGCCTGGTGCTCGCGGCTCCGCTCGTTCTGCTTGGCACTGCCATCCACGAGCTGAAGGATCCCCACTTCGCGCTCAATGGCCCGACGATCTTCTATTGGGCCCTGCTCGCCGCGGCTTGGCCCGTGGGGCACGCCTTTCGGCAGCGCGAGCAAACGCTCTGGGCTCTCTCGGAGCAGGCTGACGAGTTGCAACGCCGACAGGATGCCGAGGCTCGCGTGGCCGTTATGGCCGAGCGTGCCCGCATCGCGCGGGAGCTGCACGACGTGGTGGGGCACGGCGTGAGCGTCGTCGTTCTGCAGGTGGTGGCCGCGCTTGGGCTGCTCGAGAAGGGCGAATTGAACCTCGCCACGCAAAGGCTCCTGACGACGGAGCGCAGCGCGCGCGAGGCGCTCGCCGAGATGCGTCGTCTGCTCGGGTTGTTGGACGAGAACGACGATGCCTCGCTCGTACCCCAGCCTGGGCTTAGTGAGCTCGGCGACTTGGTCGCGCAGACGCGCGCTGCGGGCCTGGCGGTCGAGTTAACGGTCCGGGGCCAGCCCATGGAGCTGCCCGCTGGCCTCGAGCTCGCGGTCTACCGGGTGGTCCAAGAGTCGCTAACCAACGTCATGAAGCACGCCCAACCAGCGAGCGCACACGTGCTTCTGTCATACGAGCGAAACGATGTCGTGATCGAG
>JAFAYP010000504.1 GCA_019240305.1 Solirubrobacterales bacterium | reverse complement strand
TAGTAGAGCGCCCACGAGTTGAGCGACATCGGGATCGTGTAGAGCTGGTTGTTATAGGTGCCGGCCTGGACGGCGACCGGGTACTCCCACTTCTCCAGCCCCGCGTAGGCACCCGTGAGGTACGGCTGCATCGAGTCGATGTCGCCGTGGGCTGCAAACGAGCCGATCTCGGGCCACCATTCGGTAAAGACGTCCGGCGGGTCGCCCGCGGCAATCGCGGAGAGCAGCTTGGCGGTGCTCGTTGTCGCCACGCTCGGGATGTTGGTCGTACTGACCTGGATTCCGGGATGCGTCTGATTGAACTTGGTGATCATCTGGTTGAGCAGCTGCAGCGTCGTCCCCGACCACATGGTCCACCACGTGAGGTGAACCACGCCGGAGCTCTTAGCTGAGGCCTGCGAGCTGCTGCCCGAGGCGTGCGACGTCGTCGAGCTCGACCCGCCACATCCGGCGAGCACGGCCGCGATGGCGAGCGTGGCTGCGGCCGCCACCACCCCGGTCCTCACCCGGACCCCTGAGCCGGCTGGCACCCGTTGAAATAGCCTCATGATCGTCTTCTCCTTCCCTCGTTTTACGCCGTGAGTGCGGTGGTGGCGAAGTCGGATCGCGCGAGCGATGGTGGGTCCCAGCGTTCACCGGTCGATCTCCGACCGGTGGGCCCGCGCGGTGGGGGCGGCTCGATGACCGGTTTGGTGAGGCGGAGGCCCCGTTGTCTCTCTGACGATGAGCTCGGCCTGCGGAGGCGCACGCTTGATCACCTTTCCGCGCGCGCTAACTCCCTCGAGCAACTTGGCGAAGCACGCCTTGCCGAGCGTGGCGAAGTCCTGGCGCACCGTGGTCAGAGCGGGGCAGACGAACCGCGCGTGCGGGACGTCGTCAAAGCCGATGATGCTCACGTCATCGGGCACGGCGCGGCCGGCCTCGTGCATTGCGCGCATCGCACCGATGGCGATGTCGTCGTTTCCGCACAGCACCGCCGTCACCGACCGATCGCGCGTCAGCGCTGAAGCGGCCTCATAGCCCCACTCCGCGGTCCAGCCGCCCGCGAGTAGAGCGGGCACGGGTAGGCCGGCCTGCTGCAGGGCGGCATTCCAACCCGCCAGCCGGGGCGTCGTTCCCCACCAGCTCGGGATCGGAAGATGATGGACCGTTCGGTGACCGAGACCCAGCAGGTACTCGGTGGCCTGCTTGGCGGCCGCGAACTCGTCGATCCACACCGCCGGCTGCCTGGGGACGACCCCGGGCGGTGGCGCCTGGATCATCGCCGCGGTGGGGATGCGAGACGGGGCGCATTCGAGCGCGAGGGCACCGGCCGGATCGAAGGCGATTACGATCAGCGCTCCCGCGGGTTCCACGGCGTACTCGACTGCGGCTGGCATGTCCTCGGAGGCGATTCCCTCGAGGGTCCGGAAGCCCATTCCGAATCCGATCTCCTGCGTCGCTTCCTCCACGCCCTGGATGGCAGCGGCGTACCCGTAGCGGCTGGTGTTGGTCGCGAGCACCGTGACCGACTGAACCGGCCCGCCGGCGAGGGCGCGGGCCGCGCGGTTTGGGCGGAAGCCGAGGGCGCTGATCGTTGCGAGCACCGCCTCGCGAGTGCCCTCGCTCACGTTTGGGCTGTCGTTGATGACTCGCGAGACCGTTTGGTGCGAGACCCCTGCTGCGCGAGCCACATCGCGGATGCTCACCGCCTGTGACCGGTCACAAGCGGCATTTTCCGATCCCTCGACGTTTATGAGACCGGTCACAATTGACTTCCTCTCCTCTAGAAGCGAGACTGTAGTCACTTTTTTTGCTCTGTCAAGGCCATCGGCCACCTCGGCCAGAGGGACGGGAGAGGGATGAACTCGTTGGACGCGATGCGCGAATCTGAGGTCGCCTGGCGGGATTCGGCGCTCGACGCTCGAGTCGTCATCGCCCAAGACGGCATTGCCCGGCTGCGACTCGTGCCGCTCGAGACCGACCGCGCGGCAGCTCACTCGTCCTCGTCGGCACCGGTCGCCGAGCTCTCGCCCGGTTCCCGCGATGGCGAAAACGAGGTGGCCGGATTGCCGCTTGTCGACCTCATGGTCAGCGGGTGGGGCCGGGATTGGGCCGGGCGGCGCTACTCGGAGTCGGCGGTCGGCGGGCGGATGCGATACGTCGCTCACGAGAGCGACGAGCAGGGATTCTGGAGCCTGCTCGCGTTCACGCTGGAGGATCCACTCACGGGTCTGGTGGCAACCGTCCGCTACCGGCGGCTCAACGACG
>JAFAYP010000348.1 GCA_019240305.1 Solirubrobacterales bacterium | reverse complement strand
CCGTCGAGGATCGCGTTGGCCACGTCGGCCACCTCGGCCCGGGTGGGACGCGAGGAGTTGACCATCGAGTCGAGCATCTGGGTCGCGGTGATCGCCGGCCGGGCCAGCTTGCCGGCGGTGCGCAGCAGCTGCTTCTGGACGATCGGGACGTCCTCGATCGGCAGCTCGATGCCGAGGTCGCCCCTCGCCACCATCACGCAGTCGGCGGCGCGGATGATCTCCTCGGCGGCGTCGACCGCCTGGGGTTTCTCGATCTTGGCGATCAGCGGCAGGCGCGTGTGGCGGCGCACGCTGGTCACGTCCTCGGCGGTGCGAACGAACGACAGCGCCACCAGGTCGACGCCGATCGACTCGCCGAAGTGGAGCATGTCGATGTCCTCCTCGGGGACGGCGGGGAGGCCGCGCGTGGAGCCCGGGATGTTGAGGCCCTGGCGGGAGGCCACCGTGCCGCCGATCTCGACCGCGGTCTCTACCTCGCCGTCGCCCGCGCGCACGGTCTGGACGCGCAGCCGGATCGCGCCGTCGGCCAGGTAGATGATGTCGTCGGGGTCCACCGCGCTGGCCAGCCCGCTCCAGGAGACGGCCATGCGCTCGCCGTCGCCGACCGTGGTCCCGTCGCACATGAGCACGAGCTTCTCCCCCGGCTTCAGCTCAGCGATGTCGTCTTTCAGGCGCCCGATCCGGATCTTGGGGCCCGGCAGGTCCTGGAGGATGGCCACCTGTCGGCCCGCGGCCGAGGCCGCCTGGCGCACCAGCTCGGCGTTCTCGGCGTGCATCTCGCGGTTGCCGTGGGAGAAGTTGAGCCGGGCCACGTCGAGACCGGCCTCGACCATGCGCGTGAGCGTCTCCAGGTCCTGGCAGGCGGGACCGATGGTGGTGACGATCTTGGTCCGGCGCATCTCGCCTGCGGAAGCTACTGCACCGACGGCCTGGGGTCGTGTCCGCGGGGTGAGCGGGTCAGACGGCCAACGGGGCGGCCTCGGAGGCGCGCCCCTGAACCACCGCGGTGAACGCATCGACCACGCGGGCGTCGAACTGGGAGCCGGCACAGCGCCGCAGCTCGGCCAGCGCCGCTGACACGGTCATCGGCTCGTTGTAGGAGCGCTGGCTGGTCATGGCGTCGAACGCGTCGCACACGAAGATGATGCGCGACCCGAGCGGGATGTCCTCGCCGCGCAGGCCGTCGGGATACCCCCCGCCGTCGAAGCGCTCGTGGCTCGAGCGCACCAGCTTGGCGACACCGACCAGGGCGGGCGCGGCCAGCAGGATGCGCTCGCCGAGCAGGGTGTGCCGGTGGATCAGCTTCCACTCTTCCTCGTCGAGCGGACCCGGCTTGTCGAGGATCGCGTCCGGAATCGCCGCCTTGCCGAGGTCGTGCAGCTCGGCCGCCCAGCCGATCTCGCGCACGGTGCCCTCGTCGAGCCTCATCGCCTCGGCGGTCGCCTTGGCCATCTCAGCCACGTTGTCGATGTGCGAGCCCAGTCCCGGGGAGCGCTCGTCGATCAGGCAGAGCAGTGCGTCGGCGGTCTGGCGCGCGGCCGAGGAGCGGCTGCGCTTGCACGCGTACATGCGCACGTCGGCCAGAGCGAGCGCCTCGGAGACCGACACCGCCTCCTCGGGCACCACCACCACGCCGGCGGAGCAGCCGATCGTCCAGGTCTCGCCCGACTCCGCCAATGCGGCGGCCGCGTCGGCCATCAGCAGCGCGCGCGTCTCATGATCGCCGGCCGTCCCGAGCAGGCAGAACTCATCGCCGCCCAGGCGGTAGGCGGTGGCGCGTCCGGCGCAGGCGTCGCGCAGCGCGCGGGCCAGACGGGTGAGCAGGACGTCGCCGGCGGCGTGGCCGAAGGCGTCGTTGTACTGCTTGAAGCCGTCGAGATCGAACAGGGCGAGCACCCGCGGGTCGGCCTCGTCGGCTCGGCCGAGGACGGCGTCGAGGTCGTCGATCAGCGCGCGCCGGTTGGCCAGGCCGGTGAGCGCGTCGGTGATCGCCTCGCGGCGGTTCAGCTCGGCCAGGCGGGCGGCGCGGCGGTACTTGGTCAGGAAGCCCGCGAGCAGTAGGAGGATGGTCACGGCGGCACCGATCTCACTCAACGTCTGGCCCCGGTCGGCGCGAGCGTCGTACTGGCGGCTGGCCGTGTTCAGCAGGGTGAACAGCTGAGCGATGTTGGTGTTCTGCGGCACCATCAGGTAGTTGATCCACGTTCCGTAGCCCTGGGTGCTGCCGAGCTGATAGATCCGCTCGTTGGCGGCGTACTCCTCTCGCAGTAACGCAGGGATGCGGGCGAGCACTGGCACCGGGTCGTCGCTGCGCAGGTCGGCAAGCTGGCGGTTGGCGCCCCGCTCGCTGCGCTTCAGTGCGCGGCGGGCGCTCACCGAATTGCCACCCACACCCGGGCTGGCGTTCCACGCCGCGGTCAGCGCCTCGCCGAGATCGTTCTTGAGCTGGGCCACCTCGATCTGCGCGCTGCGACTCGCGTCGGCCTGCCCCTCGAGCGCGATGATGCCCGCGATCGCGGCCAGTGAGGCGAGCACGCAGGCGATGCAGGTAACCGGCCGCTTCCGTGCGTTGGATTTGAACATGCTCCGAGAACGATCGGCAGTGATGCGAGCCTAAGTCACCGCACCGGACCGCAGCCGGAGTGGGCGGAAACTACGGACGGAGGGCGGTGAACTACTCGATCGAGATCGCCTCGCCGTCCGCGGTCAGGCGCCCACCGGGGCGGAGATCGCAGATCAGATCCCAGTGCAGGGCGGATTGGTTGCGCCCGCCGGTCTCGGGATAGGAGCGGCCGAGGGCCAGGTGCACGGTCCCGGCCATCTTCTCATCGAGCAGGATCGAGCCGGTGGGGCGATCGATCCCTGAGTTGGTGCCGATGCCGAGCTCGCCCAGGAAGCGGGCGCCGGGATCGGTGGCCAGCGCGGCGTCTAGGTATTGCTGCCCGCGTTGCGCGGTGGCTCTTCTTACCTCGCCGTTCTCGAAGGTGAGAGTGACGTCCTCCACGAGCACCCCACGCGGATTCGACGGGACCGTGAAGCGGATCGTCCCGGAGGCCGAGTCCTCGATTGGACCGGTGAAGACCTCGCCGCTCGGCATGTTGCGCCTGCCGTCCGAGTTCATCCACGTGCGACCCTCAACGCGCAGGCGCAGGTCGGTGCCCTCGGCCTCGATGCGAATCTCGCGGGCGCTGTTCAGCCGATCGACCACGCGCTGCTGGCGCTCTGAGAGCTCGCGCCAGGCGGCCACCGGATCGGGGCGGTCCAAAAACAGTGCCCGCCCGAGGAATGCGGCGTACGCGTCGTCGCTGATCCCCGCATCCTGAGCGAGCGCGGAGGTCGGCCACATCGTGAGGCACCAGCGTTTTGAGAGGCGGGCCTCCCGGATGGGGTTCCGGGCGCGGGCCACGCGGGTGATGAGCCCGGGATCGACGCCGGCCAGCGCGCGGGTGTTCTCCGGCGCCTGGATGTTGAGCGTCGCGTCGACGTGCTCCCATTCGGCCAGGTCGGCCGCGGGGAAGCCGTCGAGCAACTCCTCAGAGGCGAGGCGGTAGAAGTCCTCGGTCAGACCCGGCAGCTCGATCCGCAGCCCCGGGGACCACGCCCCGCGTTCGATCAGAGCGCGGTGAAAGCTCCGGATCAGCGGCGCGGCCAAGGGTGTGGTCGAGACCAGCACGTACTGGCGCTCGCGTACCTCGAGACACCAGTCGCAGATCAGCTTGGCGAACGCGTCGGGATCGATCACGGGGCCTGGAGCTCCGGAAAGTGCTCGGCGGCGTGCTCGCGCAGCGTGTCGCGGACGAACCGGCGCTCGTCGCTCGAGGCCATCCGGTAGCGGCCGAGGAGCTCTTTCTGGCGGGTGATCTCGAGGCCGGAGATCGTCCAGGCCACCGCCAGGCGCTCGAACAGGAGCTCGGTGGCGCGCTGCCAGGCATCCTCGCGCTCAAGGCCGCCGGCCAGGATGTCGGCGTACTCGCGCCGGGCGCCCGGCGTGAGCGAGCCGCGCAGCGTGAGCACGTTTCCCTCCGGGTCTCGGTACTCGGAGGTGGGGGCGCTGAGCTTCTCGCGCCTGCGGCTGTTCTTGGCCATCAGCCGCAGGCCGCCCGTTCGAGCTGCGCGCGAACGTCGCCGGTCACCGGGTCGGCGTGGCCGGGCAGATGCACGACCTCAAAACCCGCGACCTCGTCGCCTTCGTTTACGGTGCCCGCGATCTCGACTGGACCGCCGTCCCAGGTGGCGATCAGCCGCCAGAGCACGTTGCGGCCGCGGGCGTCGAGCTTTGAGCGATCCCAGCACTCGCGGTAGGTGTCGGGCGACTCGGCGGCCTGGCGGTCGGCCGGATGGCGATAGACGGGTGCGTTCAGCCCGGGCGCGGCGCCGCGATGGTCAGCGTAGATGCGCGCCGTTGGGAACGAAGCCCTGGAAGCTTCCCGGGCCGGCGAACGTGCCGGTCGCCCGCCACTGCACCGCCACCCG
>JAFAYP010000342.1 GCA_019240305.1 Solirubrobacterales bacterium | reverse complement strand
GGCGTCGGGAACGGGATGTTGGAGACCATGAGCGCGGCGGACGCGCCGTTCATGGCCAGGATCTCGTAAGGATTGACGTGGTCGACGCTGATGGGCAGCGCGACCAGCTGAGTCTCGTAGCGCCAGCCCTTGGGGAACAGCGGGCGGATCGGTCGGTCGATCATGCGCGCGGTGAGGGTGGCCTTCTCCCCCGCGCGGCCCTCGCGCTTAAAGAAAGAGCCGGGGATCTTCCCGGCGGCGTACATCCGCTCCTCGACGTCGACGGTGAGCGGGAGAAAGTCCACATCGCGCAGATTGCCAGCGGTGGCTGTGCACAGCACCACGGTGTCACCTGCACGGACGACAACGGCGCCGGAGGCCTGCTTGGCCAACTTGCCGGTCTCGAACGAGATCTCCTTCCCCTCGATCTCGACGGACACGCGCGTAACGGCGTCAGACATATTCAGTTCCCTTCCTGCTCCGCCCTTCGGTCGGCGGAGTGCTTCTCGATCTCATCTTTGGTTCCGAACGGTGGTGATGGTAGCGGGGTATTGGTGGAGGCATGCGCATCTGGCCACCCTGTGGGCGGCGGATTCTTGCGGTTGGCGAATTGGACTGAGCCCGAGGGCGGTCAGATGCGCACCGCCTCCACCCTCCACAGCGTTGCGCGGGGCACGCGGACCGTCTCGAGACCGCGGTGGCCAACGGCGACCTGACCCAGACCATCACCGTGGATGGGCGCGGTGTGATCCTCCGCGCTCAAGCAGACGCCCAACCGGATGATGGCTCAGCTCTCCAGCTTCTCGCCACTCGCGCCCCGCCAGACGGTGAGTGGCGAGAAACTCGCGAATAGCACGACTTTCTCGCCACTCGTGCTCCAGTCGGTGGTGAGTGGCGACAAACTCGCGTACGGCGGGCTGCGCGCCTCGGCCCGTGCGGGCAGCCGAGGTCCTACGAACGGGCCGGTCCTCGTGGCGCTGAAAGGTGAGCCTGGTGGCGCCCGGCCGGCCGGGAGCGCTACCCGGGCGTCTATCCGAGGGTCTATGAGGGTGCAAAACGTCGCAAAGCCTCCGGTGGGTGACCGCTTTGGTCAGATAAGCATCGTGGGAATGCTTTTGTGCGCTTTCTGGTGGCGCGGCGGGCGCTTTGTCACCTTTTGCACGGTGGCCCGGGAGGCCCGGATCGCACACTCGGCCCGGGCGGCGCGCCGAGTGTGGCAACAGGCCGTGCCGCGCGCGGGGATGGTCACGGCGCCTCTGATCCTCTTCACGAGAAAATAACCGGACCCGCCGGTCCGGTTGTGGTAACCTAAGCGGACCGCGCAGTCCAGATTACCACTGGATGCCCGGAAGGCCAACCGAAAACGCCGCCGCCAGGAGTCGCCTGAATGACCGAAGAGCTCGCCGCCCCACCCACATCGCGCAGCGCCAACCGCTGGCTGATCCTCGTGATCGCCTGCCTGGCCCAGTTCATGGTGGTCCTCGACGCGACCGTGGTGAACGTCGCGCTCCCCTCGATTCAGAGGGGGCTGCACTTCTCCCCCGCGAGTCTTCAGTGGGTGGTCAACGCGTACACGCTGATCTTCGGCGGCTTCCTGCTGCTCGGCGGCCGGGCCGGTGACCTGATCGGCCGCAAGCGGCTGTTCATGGTCGGCACGGCGCTGTTCTCCGCCGCGTCGCTGCTGAACGGGCTCGCGCAGACGAGCGGCATGCTGATCGTCGGGCGCGGGCTGCAGGGCCTGGGTGGTGCGCTGCTCTCCCCCGCCGCCCTGTCGATCATCACCACCACCTTCACCGAGCAGGAAGATCGCACCAAGGCGCTCGGTGTATGGAGCGCGATCGCGGCCGGCGGCGGGGCGGTCGGCCTGATCCTCGGCGGCGCGCTGACCCAGCTGGCCTCGTGGCCGTGGATCTTCATCGTCAACGTGCCGGTGGGTGTCGCCACGCTGCTGGCGACCGTGCGCTTCGTCCCCGAATCGCGGGCCGACGTCGGGCATCGCACGTTCGATCTGGCTGGCGCGATCACCGTGACCGGCGGTCTGGTCGTGCTCGTGTACGCGATCGTCAAGGCCCAGTCCTACGGCTGGGGCTCGGCCCGGACGCTCGGGCTGATCGCCGCCGCGCTGGTGCTGCTCGCCGTGTTCGTGGCCATCGAGCGGCGTAGCGTGGCCCCGCTGATCCGCCTGAGCATCTTCCGGATCCGCACGCTGGCGGCCGCGGACGTGGTGCTGCTGCTCGTGGCCTCGGGCATGTTCGGAATGTTCTTCTTCGCCTCGCTGTACGTGCAGGAGATCCTCGGCTACAGCCCGCTGCGGGCCGGCCTGGCCTTCCTGCCGGTGACCGGCGGGATCGTGGTCGGGGCCGGATTGGCCCAGCAGCTGATCCGGCGGGCGGGGATCCGCAACGTGGCCATGGTCGGGATCGGACTGGCCACGGCGGGGATGGTGGTCCTGGCCCGCGTACCGGTCCACGGCACCTACGCGGGTGACCTGCTCCCCGGCCTCGTGCCGCTGAGCATCGGGATGGGGCTGACCTTCGTGCCGATCACGCTGCTGGCCACCGGCGGCGTGGTCGAGAACGACGCGGGACTCGCCTCGGGCCTGTTCAACACCGCGCAGCAGGTCGGCGGCTCACTCGGGCTGGCCATCCTCTCGACGCTCGCGGCCAGCCGGACCAGTGACCTGCTGCACGGCGTGCACGGCGCGGGAGCGGCCGCGGCCGGCGTCGCGGCCCGCGTATCCGGCTACCACGTGGCGTTCATCGCCGCGGCGGTGATGCTCGCCGCCGGCGCGGTGATCCTGCCCCTGGTGGTCCGCAAGCGCCATGTCGAGAATCTCGATCTGGAGGAGCTGGCGTCATCCGCGGTCGCGGCGTAGGACAATCCGCTGGCATGACGCCCACCGATCGTGCGTTACGGGCTGACGCCGAGCGAAACCGCCGGCGGCTGCTCGACGCCGCGGCCGAGCTGTTCCGGGAGCGCGGGCTCGAGGTCGGCGTGGCCGAGATCGCGCAGCGGGCCGGCGTCGGTCGGGGCACGTTGTTCCGCAACTTCCCCACCAAGCAGGACCTGATCGCCGCGATCGTGATCGAGCGGATGGCCGAGGCGACGGAATACGGTCGGGGGCTGCTCGATGCGCCGGACGCCGGCGAGGCGCTGTTCGGGTTCCTGGAGGAGGTGGTGGGCCGCCAGCACCTCGACCGCTGCCTGTTCGAGGCGGTGGCGGACACGTTCCTGGCCAACCAGGAGATCCGAGCCGCGCACGCCGAGGTGGTGGACAGCCTCGACGAGCTGCTCGGCCGCGCCAAGGAGGCCGGCGCGGTCCGCTCCGACGTGGGTGCGCTCGATGTCCTGATGTTGCTCAAGGGCGTGTGCGAGGCGGCCAGCGCGCTGGCTGGGACCGAGCCCACCGTGGTGACGCGCCAGCTCGACCTGGTACGGGCGGCGATCAGCTCCGACAGTGCGCGGCGACCGCTGCGCGGACGGCCACCCACGCTGGCCGACATCGAGCGTGCGTTCCCCCCGGCCGAGGTGCCGGCCGCCGACTCGGCCTGACCGCGGCCTGGTTTCGTACCATCGGGACGGGGCCGCGGACGAACCCCCGGGCCGGCCTCGGGCGTGGGCCGAGATGGAGATCAAGCGCTACCTCAGGAAAGTCAGGCGGATGCCCAGCGCCGTGTGGATCGGCCTGAGCGCAGTGGTGCTGGCCGTGATCCTGGTGGGCGGCGCCGAGCTGACCTCAAGTGGCGGATCGCATCCGTCGGGCGACACGCTTCAGAGCAACCCGTATCTCGACCCGGGCACGGCGCTGTCGGAGCGCGCGCCGGACTTCACGCTCACCGACCAGTTCGGCGCGCCGATATCGCTGCACGCCTATCGCGGCAAGGTCGTGATCCTGGCCTTCAACGACTCGGAGTGCACGACGATCTGCCCGCTGAGCACCACCGCGATGGTCGATGCCCGCGCGATGCTGGGCTCCGCCGGCGCGCGGGTGCAGCTGCTCGGGATCGATGCCAACCCCACCGCCACCCGGATCGCCGACGTGCGCTCGTATTCGGAGCTGCACGGCATGGTCCACCAGTGGCACTTCCTGACCGGCTCACTGTCGGCGCTCAAGCAGGTCTGGAAGGCCTACAAGATCGACGTGGCGATCGAGCAGGGGCAGATCGACCACACGCCCGCGTTGTTCGTGATCGCGCCTGACGGCCGACTGGCGCGGCTGTACCTGACCCAGCAGTCCTACGCGGCCGTCGGTCAGCTCGGCCAGCTCCTCGCCCAGGAGGCCTCGAGGCTGCTGCCCGGCCATCCCGCGGTGCACTCGAACCTCTCCTACGCCGAGATCAGCGGTGTGGCGCCGAGCGTGACCGATGTGGTCTCACGCGCCGGGGGCGGCTCGCTGACGCTCGGCCCGAGCCGGACCGCGCACCTGTATCTGTTCTTCGCCACCTGGGACAGCGAGGTCACCAACCTGGCGGGGGCGCTCGACGCGCTGAACGCATACCAGGCCCAGGCCAACCGCTCCGGGCTGCCGGCGCTGAGGGCGGTCGACGAGGGGAGCGTCGAACCCTCGCCGCGGGCGCTCGGAGCGTTCCTGGCCAAGCTCCCGGAGCCGCTCGCCTACCCGGTGGCCCTCGACGCCAGCGGCCGCCTGGCCGATGGCTACGGCGTGCAGGACGAGCCGTGGTTCGTGCTCACCGCCGCGGACGGCCGGATCCTCTGGTACTACGACGCCTCGACCTCTGGCTGGCTGACCCGCCAGGCGCTCGAGCGGCAGCTCCGCGCCGCCCTGTCGCGTGCCCCGCAGGGGCGGGTGAGCGCGGCCGAGGCAGACGCGCAGCTGGCCGGATCGCCGCCGGTCCTGGCCGCATTGCACGCCCAGGCCGACGAGCTGCTGGGTGGCGAGCCCGCGCTGGCCGCGCGGATCCGCGCCCTCCGCGGCTATCCGATCGTGCTCAACGCGTGGGGATCGTGGTGCCCTCCCTGCCGCGCCGAGTTCGGGCTGCTCGCGACCGCCAGCGCCCAGTACGGGCGCCGGGTGGCGTTCCTCGGGGCCGACGTCAACGACGTCGCCTCCGACGCCTCGGCCTTCCTGTCCCAGCATCCGGTCAGCTACCCGAGCTATCAGATGGCCGAAGACGAGCTGACCGGGATCGTGCCGCAGGGGCTCCTGGGCACGCCCACGACGATCTTCATCAACCGAGCGGGCCGGATCGCGTCGGTCCACACCGGCCAGTACGACTCTCAGGGAACGCTCGACGCCCAGATCGAAGCCGACGCGCTCGGCTCCTGAGCGCTGCCGAGCGCGCGGATGGCACCGGCCCCGGACAGCTACGAGCCGCCGCGGCCCAGGGACCGCGGCGGCTCGTATGGCGCCTTGTGAAAGGGGGTGCTCCGGCTACACGCCGACGTCGATCACGCGACGGTTCGGTCCGCGATAGGCCGAGGCCTCGCGCGGGATGCGACGGCGTTCCGGACGGCCACGGCGCGCCCGGGCGACTGCCCGCTGCGAGAGGTAGGTGGCAAACGGGCGGTCGGAGACGATCCCCCAGGTGAGCACCCCGAGGATCCCACCCACCACGCCGGCGATGAAAACGATATTGAGGATGACCATGATGGTCGGCATTCGGCGCATCTCCCTTTCAGCTCGTATTGAGGGAACGCCTTAGAGCCTTCCCAGCCTCCGCAAGTTGACTGTCGGAGGAACGTAAGAGCTGCGTCAGTGCGCCCTCAGCTTTGCGCAGCTAGCCCAAGTCGCGCCTGGCCTCGCCGTTGCGATCCGAGCCAGGTGCCGGCTCGAGCATGTAGCCGAGGCCGCGCAGGGTGGCGATGCTGGCGGTGGAGCCGAGCTTGCGCCGCAGCGCGGCCACGTGGGCATCGACGGTCTTGGGAGTGATCGAGTTCCCGCCCCAGACCAGCTCGAGGAGCTGCTCGCGAGTGTGGATGCGACCCGGATAGCGCAGGAGCGCCGCGAGCAGGTCGAACTCGCGACGGGTGAGCTCCACCCCAGCGCCCGCGGTCGTGCACCGATGGGCTTCGAGGTCGAGCTCGAGCTCGCCAGCGCGGAGCACGGTCTCCTCGGTTTCGAAGCCGCGGGCGCGGCGCAGGTGGGCGCGCATCCTGGCGCTCAGCTCGGGCATCGACACGGTCGCCAGCAGATAGTCGTCGGCGCCGGCCTCGAGGGCGGCGATGCGCGCCGCTTCGTCACGGCCCGCGGCCAGCATGATGATCGGCACCGTCGACTCGCGCCGGACGCGGCGCACCAGCTCGAGGCCGTCGATCTCGGGCAGCATCGGATCGACCAGGGCGATGTCCACCGTACCGCGGCGCAGAACCGAGAGGGCCTCGAACCCGCTGGCAGCCTCGAGCACCTGGAAGCCGTCCCGGCGCAGGTGAGCCGCGACCAGTTGCGCGACGACTGGATCGCCCGCAGCCACCAACGCACGCCCACCGCTGGCACTCATCTCCTACCCGGCCAATCGCTTGTCATTGTGTCCCACGGCCCCTTTGAGTAATGGGGCAAAATGACAACGACGGCGCTCCGGCTGAATCTGGCCATGTGGTTGCCGGACAGCAGCCGTGTTCGCGCCACTCCCGCTGCTCGCGCTCAGGCAATCGCCCGGTTTCCCGGACGCGGGGGGCCGCGCTGACCCGCGCGGCCCGTTCGGCCGTCGTCCCGCCTGCCCGGCGGTTCAGCGCACCGCCGCATCGAACGCCACAGCGACGAACAGCAGCGCGAGGTAGAGCAGCGAGTAGTGAAACAGCAGGCCGGCGTTCGCCGGTGAGCTCTCCCGCCACAACCGCCAGGCGAGGGCGAGCAGCACGGCGCCGAGCAGCGCCGCGGCGAGGAGGTAGAACAGCCCGAATACGCCGAGCGCACCCGGCGCAAGCGTGACCGCCACGAGCACGGCCGAGTAGGCCAGCACCTGCCGCGCGGTGGCGCGCGGGCCCCGGACCACCGGCATCATCGGCACATCGGCGGCGGCGTAGTGGCGCACGAGCAGGAGCGCCAGGGCCCAGAAGTGCGGCGGCGTCCACAGCAGCACGATCACGAACAGAGCCACGGCACCGACGCCGAGGCCGCCGTGGGCCGCCGCCCAGCCGGCCAGCGGGGGGATCGCACCGGCGGCTCCCCCGATCACGATGTTCTGAGCGGTCGTGCGCTTCAGCCAGTAGGTGTAGATGCCGACGTAGAAGGCACCGCCGCTCAGCGAAAGAAGCGCCGCCAGGAGGTTCGTGGACACGACCAGCACCGCGAAGGCGAGCGCCGTGAGGCCAAGGCCGAACGCGGTAGCTCGCGCCGGAGATATGCGGCCGGCGGCAACAGGGCGCGAGGCCGTCCTGGGTCCCATGAGCTGATCGATGTCGCGGTCGAGCACGTGGTTGAGCGCGCTCGCACCGCCGCAGGCCAGCGCGCCGCCGATGACCAGACCGGCGAGCGGCACCGCGCCGGGCGCACCGTGCGCGGCAGCGATCATCGCGCACACGGAGCTCAGCACGAGCAGCGACATGATCCGGGGCTTGGTCAGCGTGACGTAGTCGCGCCAGGTCGCGCTCGCGCGCGGGATCGCCACCGTGACCGGCGCGGGCAGCGACTCGACCAACTTGCCGACGGCCACGGTCACGCGCGCTTGCTCCCGGCGAGCGTTCGCAGGTCGCTGGTCACGAAGCCCGGGAGGAACGGGTACAGGTAGCCGGACCGCATGTCACCGCGCCGGTCGATCAGGTACACGACCTCGGTGTGCTGGATGTCCCCGTTGACAGGGTGCGGCGAGACGTAGACGTGGTAGGCCGCCCAGACCGGCGCGAGCTGCCTGCGCGTGCCCATCAGCCAGTGCCACGGCCCCACCGAAGCGAGCCCCCACGCCTTGGCGGCGTGCGCGGCGCTGGCAGGCGTGTCGAGCGGATTGACGCTGACCGCCACGAGTACGGGTCGCTGGGCCGCCGGAAGCGACTGCTCCGCCGACGCCAGCTCACGCCCCTCGAGCGGGCACTCCTGGGTGCAGTGCGAATCGAAGAACACGATCGCCACCGATCGGCCGCGCAAGGAGGCGAGCGAGAAGAGGTGCCCCGTCTGGTCGGGCAGGGTTTCGATCGGCGGTGCGGGGTGCGCCCCGGCGGCCCACGTCGCTTCCCCATGCATGCCGAAGTGCGTGGACACGATCGCGGGTGACGCGGCCGTGCCGGCCGTGAGCGAGTGCACAGCGAAGCCGACACCCAGCCCCAGGACGGCGGCGAGCATCAGAGACAGCGCGACCTCGGCGACGGGGCGTGCCGGCCGCGAGGGCCACGAGATGCCCGCGCCCGCTTTCACTACACCGCCGGGTCTGGTGGCAGCTTCTCGACGACGGTGGGACCCGGGGGGGTCACCTCACCCGGAGGGGTGCCCGGTTCGGTTTCCTCGATCGCCTCGGGCGAACGCACGGAGAACCCCCAGTACCACACCGAGAGTGCGATCAGCAGTGCCAGTGGCATCAGGATTGTCAGCAGCGCGCCGGCGAGGAATGCTGCGATGGGAACCGATGGCAAGTCTGTCTCCTCCTCAGGTCGTGAACGCCGCAGGGGTTGGGCTGGGCGCGCGGTCCGGCTCCAGCCACCGATAGAAGCCGAGGATGAACGTGATCGTGTAGGCGAGCGATCCCGGCACCCACATCATCCCGGCGGCGAGCTGTTGATCGGTGAGGGCGCTGATCCCGCCGGGCCGGGTGAGCAGCGCCGAGTAGTAACCGTAGACCGGGTGCGGCACGATGACGAGCGTGATCGCGAGCAGCCAGCCGACGACCATCGTGCTGGCCGCGTAGGCGATGCGCACCGGCCAGACCAGGCGGGGGCGCAGCGGCCCGGGATCGATCACGCGCGCCCAGAACAGAAGCCCGGTGAAGAAGAACATCGCATGCTCGACCGCATGAACCGCCCCCGACGTCAGGGTCAGGTTGTACGCGGCGGGAATGTGCCAGCCGAGGAACGTGACGTTGAACAGGATCCAGGCCGGGATCGGGCGCGCGAGCGCCCGCACCGGCGCGACCCCGGGGGAGCGGACGATCGTCCGCGCGAGCTTCGTCCGCGGCGCGAGCGGCAAGGCGCGCCACATGCGCGGCCACGGCTTTCCGAGGAGCATCAGCGGTGGGGCAACGCTGAGCAGCAGGATGTGCTGCAGCATGTGCACCCAGAACAGCTCGTCGGCAAAGTAGTCGATCGGCGAGCACAGCGCGATCACGATGACCAGCAGGCTCGCGTAGAACGCGAGCGCCTCGCGAGGCCGCGGCCGACCCCGCCCCCGGCTGCCGAGCGCGTAGAGGCCCCCGGCCAGCGCGACGTACACCAGCGACGGGTCGAGCAGCCAGGGCGCCAGCGGCATGGTCAGCCGACGAGGTACAGAAGGATGTAGGCGAGGACGCCGATCGCGACGAAGTAGCCCCAGTAGAACGACGATGCCTCGATCCCGGCCAGGAGCAGCGCGGTCTCACTCGTGGGCACTTCGGTCTCGCGCATCCTGCCCTCTCGGCGCACCCGCCAGAGGGTCGCCACCTGAACCTGGATCCAGTACAGCCCCATCAGCGACACGACGGCGTACGACGCCGTCCATCCGAAGAACACCGCGGCATAGCCGCCGCTGGCGGCGCCGAAGTCGAGGACGATGTACTGGATGAACTGCAGCGCAACCGCGGCGAGTCCCATGAACACGGCGATCATCCCTGCCGCCATCGAATCACCGGTGGTGCGCCTCGCCGCCAGCCGGTAGACCACGGCGCTGAACAGGTAGAGGGCCGCGATCGCGATGCCGATCCCCGCGTCGGGGACGACGTTGCCGATCTTCCAGTTGTGGTTGAGGTCGAGCGCCTTCAGATAGAAGAACGCGAACACGAACGAGGCGAAGAAGAACGAGATCGAGCCACAGATGAGCCGCCCGCCGACCCAGAGGGCGCGGGGCTGCCACTCGGGCGGCTCGGGTTCGATGTGGCGGCCGACGGGAGCGGAGGCTGAGGCTTCCATGGCTATGCCCTCCCCCCGACCGGCGCCGCCACCGGCGCTCGGCCCGGTACCGGCTCGATGCCATAGGGATACGGATCGGCGTCGAACACCGGGATCTCGTCGAAGTCATGCACGGGCACCGGCGTGGGCAACGTCCACTCGATGCTCTTCGCATGCCACGGGTTGACCTCGGCCGGCTCGCGCTTGACCACCAACGACCACACCACGTTGAACAGGAACACCAGCATCGAGAGCCCGATGCAGTAGGCGGAGATCGACACCCAGTCGTTCAGCCCCTGCCACGAGGGGTTGTACGACACCACGCGCCGCGGCATGCCCATGAAGCCGAGCGCGAACAGCGGTGCAAAGGTCGAGTTGAAGGCGATGAACAGCGTCCAGAAGTGGATCTTCCCCAGGCGCTCGCTGAGCCTGACCCCGTACATCTTGGGCACCCAGTAGTAGATCCCGGCGAAGAACGCGAAGATCAGGCCGCCCATGATCGTGTAGTGGAAGTGAGCCATCGTGAAGAAGCTGCCGTGCGTGGTGACGTCGCTGGGCACGTCCGAGTTGAACACGCCCGAGATTCCGCCCCACAGGAAGTTGAACACCCAGGCCAGGCAGAACAGCATGGGCACCGTGAAGCGGATGCGCCCGCGCCACAGCGTTCCCATCGCGCACAGGAAGATGAAACCGGTGGGCAGCGAGATCAGCTCGGTGGAGAGCATGTAGAACGGCCGCAGGTCGGCGTTGATGCCTGAGACGAACAGGTGGTGCTGCCACACGAACCAGCTCAGGAACGAGATCCCGAGCATCCCCGCGACAGCCAGGCGGTAACCCCACAGCGGCTTGCGCGCGAACACCGTCATCAGCTCGAGCACGATCCCCATGCCGGGCAGGGCCAGGATGTACACCTCCGGGTGGCCGAACACCCAGAACAGATTCTCGAACAGGTAGGCGCTGCCGCCCTGACCGGGGATGTAGAACGCGGTCTGGACGGTCCGGTCCATCCCGGCCATGAGCAGCGCGGCGATCAGCATCGGCGCGGCAAGCATCATCAGCCACGCCGTCCCGTACGCCCCCCACACGAAGATCGGCAGCCGCGACCAGGTCATGCCCCGCGCGCGCATCGTGGTGATCGTGACGACCAGGTTGAACCCGAACAGGCACATCGACAGCCCGACCAGCGCGAAGAACATGATGTAGGCGTCGTAGCCGGCGGTCCCCTCCGCCCCGAGCGGCTGGTAGCCCGTCCAGCCAGTCTGGAAGCCACCGAAGAAGATCGTCGTGAGCAGGATGACCTCGCCGGCCATCAGGACCCAGAATGTGAACGCCGAGAGCCGCGAGAAGGCCATCCTCCGCGAGCCGATCATGATCGGCACCAGCCAGGTGGCAAACGGCCCCAGCAACCCCGAGGTCATCGTCCCCATCATCATCGACCCGTGCATGCCGACCAGCGTCAGGTACTGGTTGGCGCCGAAGACGTGCACGTTCGGCTGAAGCAGCTCGGTCCGGATCAGCATCGCGTTCAGCCCGGCGACGAAGAAGAACACCCCGATTCCGACCATGTACTGCTTGGCGACGACCTTGTGATCGGTCGACAGGGTGAAGTACCGGAAGACGCCCTCCGCTTCGGACTCGCGCTCGGCCAGCGCCGGGGGATGTCCGAGGAGCCGCTTCAGCGGATAGTTGGCGAAGCCCAGGCCCACCAGGAAGCCGATCACGCCGAGGGTGTAGCCGAGCATGACCGAGATGTCGTTCTCGCCCGCCTGCGCCGAGTAGTAGTGGACGTCCTGGCCGGTGATGTGGTTGCCGATCAGCTGACCGAGGAACCAGCCGCCGATCCCCAGCAGGATCCCGGTCAGCATGTTGAAGCCCCACAGCTTGCGCCAGCCGGTGCGAGGCGCTGCGGAGGACACTGCGACTGCGCTCATCCAGATCTCCTCAGCGGGTCCGGGAAATAGGTCTTCGAGTACGGGGGCAGGGTCTTGGTCGCCGTCCCGTACCGCTGCTGCTGCTGGGTGACCCAGGCGGCGAACTGCGCCTTGGTCACGACCTGTCCCTGGTCGTACATGTAGCCGTGCCAGATGCCGCACAGCTCGGCGCAGCGCACGTGGACGATCACCGCTCCCTTGGTGGTCACGTAGGCGATGTTGTTGATGCCGGGGTTGGCGTCGGCCTTGACGCCGAGCTCGTAGGCCCAGAAGGAGTGGATCACGTCGAGCGAGGTCACGTTGAACTGGACCAACGTGTGCTCGGGCAGCTCGAGCTGGTTGGTCTCGAA
>JAFAYP010000264.1 GCA_019240305.1 Solirubrobacterales bacterium | reverse complement strand
AGGCGGTGCGTCAAAACGAGCGGGTCATCGCCGCCTATCTCGGTGCCGGGGCGGGCGGGGTCCAACTAAAGGAGACCACAACATGAGTCATCGCAACCTCGAAGAACTTCTGCAGAGCGTTCCCTCGACGGTCGAGATGCTGCGCACCGCGCAGGTCGGGCCGAACGTGTACCCGGGCGTCCCGGCGGAGTACACGAACTGGCGCGACGAGCAGTGGGCGTGGCAGCACACGTGCGTGCTCTTCAACCAGTCCTTCCACATGGCGGAGCTGGCGGTGCAGGGACCCGACGCGATGACGCTGCTCTCGCGCCTGGGCGTGAACACGGTCGAGAGCTTCGCGGTCGACAAGGCAAAGCAGCTCGTGCCGTGCACACCCGAGGGCTATGTGATCGGCGACGTGATCCTGTTCCACCTGAGCGATCACGAGTTCAACCTGGTCGGACGCGCGCCGGTCCTGAACTGGGTGACCTATCACGCGCAGACCGGCGGCTACGACGCGGAGGTGTCGCTCGACCAGCGCTCGGCGCTGCGCAGCGACGGGCGCCGGCGGCACTACCGCTTCCAGGTCCAGGGACCCAATGCGATGCAGGTGATCGAGCGCGCGCTCGGCTCCACGCCGCCGGAGCTGCGCTTCTTCAATCTGACCCGCGCGCGGATCGGCGGCGTCGACGTACGGGCGCTGCGCCACGGGATGGCCGGCCAGCCCGGCTGGGAGCTGTTCGGTCCCTGGGACGACTACGAGGCCGTGCACGCGGCGCTCGTCGACGCCGGCCAGGAGTTCGGAATGCGACTGGTGGGCGGCCGGGCGTACTCGTCAAACGCGCTCGAGTCGGGCTGGATTCCCTCGCCCCTGCCGGCGGTCTACACCGGCGATGAGCTGCGGGCCTATCGCGAATGGCTACCCGCGACCGGATACGAGGGTTCGGCCTCGATCGGCGGGAGCTTCGTCTCCGATGACGTCGCCGATTACTACTTCACGCCCTGGGATCTCGGCTACGGCCACCTGGTCAAGTTCGATCACGACTTCATCGGCCGCGAGGCGCTCGAGCGCATGGCTGGCGACGAGCATCGCCACAAGGTGACGCTGGCGCTCGACGACCGCGACGTCGCGGACACGATTGCCACCATGCTCAACACCAACGACCGCGCAAAGTTCATCGACTGGCCCTCCGCGGTGTACTCGATGCATCCGTTCGACCGGGTCACGTCGAACGGCGACACGGTCGGCGTGTCGACCTGGTTCGGCTACAGCTCAAACGAAGCGAAGATGCTGACGCTCGCGGTGGTGGACGCCGCACACGCGGAGCCTGGCACCGAGGTGACCCTGATTTGGGGCGAGGAGAACGGCGGCACGTCGAAGCCGACGGTCGAGCCGCACGTGCAGCGCGAGATCCGCGCGGTGGTGAGCCCGGTTCCGTATGTCGACGTCGTACGTCAGTCCTACGCGCCGAACAGCTGGCGCTCTGCCGCAGTCTGAGCGCTCAGCTTTCCGCCGTCACCTCGGACGGGATCGGCTCGGCGTCGTCCTTCATCAGGTCGCGCTTGATGTGGGCCCGATTCTTGGCCAGCTGCGCGGAGATCTTCGTCTTGTGGATCCCGTGTAGGTAGCCAATGCACCAGTCGAGCTGCTCGAGCGCATCCTGCGCAGCCTTCTGGTAGCGCGCTGTCTCGTCGGCCATCAGGTCCTCCCTTGGCTTGCGTTGCTCACTGTGCCTACCCGGAGGATTACCCCATTTGGTCGTCCATCCGTCGAGCAAGACGCCTTGCATGCCATCGAACATTCGTCCAAAACAGGTGGTAGTTGCTTGATTTGTCGGGTAGAGCCAATTCGAGATCTGCTCCCGCCCGAGTTCGCTGTGCGTGGGAGTCGAACACAGGAGGTGGTTGATGTCCGCAACAAGTGGACGGGGCTCTTCGAGCCGTTCGAGTAGCCGCAGTTCGTCGAATCGCTCGACAGGCAGCGGAACGCGCCGCACCGCCTCGCGCGGCAGAACGCGCAGTCAGAGTGCGGACGGATCTGCCAGCGGGTCCGGCAGCAGCGCAAGCGGCAGCGGTGCAGACGCATCGAGCCGCAGTGGGTCCAGCCGCAGCAGCGCAAAGCGCAGCAGCGGATCAACTCGCAGCAGCGGATCCAGCGGCAGCGGATCGAGCCGCAGCAGTGGTTCCACCCGTAGCGCATCGAACCGCAGCAGCGGGTCCAGCCGCAGCGCATCGGGCCGCAGCAGCGGATCCAGCCGCAGCGCATCAGGCCGCAGCAGCGGATCTAGCCGCAGCGCATCAGGCCGCAGCAGCGGATCCAGCCGCACGCGCGCAACATCCAACGGCGCGCAGCAGTCGAACGCGTCGAGCAACGGGGACTCCAGCCAGCACAACGGCAGCCGCAATGCGTTCACGCGCGTGGCCGTGCCCGCGGTGACCGGCGCGGTCGGCATCGCCGGAGGCATCCTGCTCGGTCGCAACGCCATGAAGAACAACCGCAAGGTGCTCGGCATAAGCGTGCCGTCGAAGGTCGACTTCTCCGGCGTCTCGCAGCAGATCGGCGAAGCCGGGCGTCAGTTCGGCAAGCTGGCCGGCGAGGTGCGCAACGTGGCCGGCGAGGTGCGCGGCGTCCGCGAGAAGGCTGAGCAGATCGGCAAGATCCTCGGCTGACGGTTAGCCATGGCCAAGAGCAGCCAGGTGCGTAAGGGCAAGCCGCCTCTTCCGGAGCGCGGGGCGAAAGCCGCCGCGAAGACCGCGAAGGCGGTGACCAAGTCGGACTCCAACTTGCCCGTGCCGAACGGCATCGCCCGCATGGTGGCCAAGAAGGCCGCCAAGACGGTTATGCGCAAAACCGCAGAGATGGGCGCGGGCGCTGTGCGTCGCGCCACGGATCGCGCCGCTGTCGCCGGACGAAGCGCGTACGAGGCGGGTACCAGCCGGTTGGTCCCCATCCAGCTGTCGATCGACGTCGCCGTGCCGATCCACGTCGCGTGGGAGGAGTGGCGCTCATACGGGTGTCTGCCCGAGGGCGTGCACCGGATCGTCGATGTGGAGCGTGACGGAGACTCGCTGGTCGGCCACACCGCCGGACCGCGCGAGGTCGAGTGGGAGGCCGAGATCAAGGACGAGCGCGAGGACGAGAGCTTCGCGTGGCGTTCGGTGGAAGGCACTGACGTTGCCGGCCTGGCCACGTTTCATCAACTAAGCGAAAGACTCACCCGGATCGAGCTCGACCTCGACGTGGTTCCGACGAACCCATCCGAGGCCGTGACCCTGGCGCTGCATGTGGCCCATCGCCGCGCCGAGGCTGACCTGCGCCGCTTCAAGGCTCACGTCGAGTTCATCAGTCCCGACGCCTACGAGGACAACAAGCACAGCAACGGGACCGGGAACGGGAACGGGAACGGGAATCGTCGCAGGGGAAAACGATCAGCTCGTAGCGAGCAATAAAGGGAGGACGACATGTCGGCAACCTCATCAAATCGCTTTCCACGCTCCGGATACGTCAGCCGCTCCAGTTCGAGCGGCTTGGCCGACGTGCTCGACGTCCTCCTCGACAAGGGCCTGGTCATCGACATCTTCCTGCGCGTGTCGCTCGTGGGCATCGAGCTGCTCACAGTCGACGCACGAATCGTCATCGCGAGCGTCGACACCTATCTGCGGTTCGCCGAGGCGGTCAACCGGCTCGACATCGGCGAGTCCAGCAGCGAAGGCCTGCCCCAGATGATCGAGGACATGACCCAGGGCGGCGCCTCGAATAAGACCAAGGGCATCCTCGAGGGCGCCAAGGAGTCGCTGTTCGGTTCCTCCGACGACGACGAAGACGACGACAGCAGCGACGGCTCCGGCTCCTCGTCGCGTCGCTCGCGGTCGAGTTCCGGCTCCGGCTCTCGCTCACGTTCGAGCTCCGGCTCGAGCTCGGGCTCGCGCTCGCGCTCGCGCACCAGCTCGAGCCGCGGCCGAAGCTAGCCGCCGGAGGTTCGACGCGCGTGGCGCAGTACGTCTACGGAATCGTCGAAGCGACGGCCACGGCACCCCGCGGGCGCGGCATTGCGAGCGCCCCGCTTCGACTCGTCGTCGGTGATAGCGCGGCCGCGCTCGTCAGTGAGATCGACGGAACGTCGGTGCGCCTGGGGCGTGAGGCGATCCTCGTGCACGCGCGCGTGCTCGAACGAGCGCTGAAACGCGGGGTGGTGCTGCCCATGCGCTTCGGGGTGGTCATGTCCGGTCCCGACGAGGTGCACAGTCGTCTGCTCGACGAGCACGGTCCAGACCTGAGAGCACAGCTCTCCGAGATGAAGGGCAAGATCGAAATCCGCATCCGCGCGACCTACGAGCAGGAGTCGGTGCTGCGCGATTTGGTCGTTGACCATCCCGAGATCGCCCGGCTGCGCGCGGCGGTGCGGGACCGACCGGAGGACGCGACCTACTACGAGCGCATCCGTCTGGGTGAGCTTGTCGCCTCCGCGATGGAGCATCGGCGCGCACACGACGGCGAGGCGATCCTTCAAGCGCTGGAGACGGTCGCGCTGGCCGTCGAGGTTGGCGAGCCGGCTCACGAGCGCGTGGCGCTGCAGGCTTCGTTCCTGGTCGAGCGCGAACGCCAGCGGGAGTTCGACCAGATCCTCGACGGCGTGGCCGAGAATTACGGAGGCCAGATTCGCTTCAAGTACACCGGGCCGCTTCCGCCCCACTCCTTCGTCGAGCTGGCCGAACGGGTGTGAACGCAGATGGGTTTGTTCACGGGATTGCTCACGCTGCCGCTGGCGCCCGTGCGCGGTGTGGCGTGGATCGCCGAACAGGTGATGGAGGAGATGGAGCGCGAGCTCTACGACGAGGAGAGCATCCGCAGAGAGTTCCTCCAGCTCGAGCTCGACTTCGAGGACGGTCTGATCGATGAAGAGGAGCGCCAGGTGAGAGAGGACACACTGATGGAGAGGCTGGCTATGAGCCAGGCAGGCGACGACCAGGCAGTGCAGGGCGATGGCTGAGCAGCGCTCACGGCGCAGCCAGAACGGCTCCAGCCGCAACTCCCGCACCCGGATGTCCGGCCGGGAGGCGGTCGAGCAGGTCCGGCGCGAGCTGCCGGGACTGCTCGGCCATCCGGTCGACGCCGTACTCGGAATGGAGCCGGATGACAGCAACGGATGGCAGGTGACCGTCCAGGTCATCGAGCTCTCACGCATCCCCCACTCCACCGACGTGCTGGGCACCTACGAGGTGACGCTCGACAAGGACGGCGAGGTGCACTCCTATAAGCGCCGCCGGCGCTACTACCGAAACCAAGCCGACGAGGACTGACAATGGCACTCGATCCCGATACGCGGCAGCGCGCGCCCCGGCGCTACGTCGGCGATGCGCTGCATCCCCGTGAGGCGCCTTCGAACCTGGCCGACATCCTCGAGCGCGTGCTCGACAAGGGCATCGTGATCGCCGGAGACATTCAGATCAACCTGCTCGACATCGAGCTGATCACGCTCAAGATCCGACTGCTGATCGCTTCGGTCGACCGGGCGCGGGAGATGGGGATCAACTGGTGGGAGTCCGACCCCACGCTGAGCGTCCAGCCGACCGAGGAGAAGGTTTCGTTCCGCGCCGAATTCGAGCGCGATGACGAAGACGGCGGACTCGAGGCGCGCATCGAGCGGCTCGAGCGACGGCTCGAGAGCGGCCAGGGCAACGACAAGACGGCCCAGAGCGGAAAGGGCGAGACAACGAGGCGGCAAACCGGCGGCGCGACCCGAAAGCCCGCATCCCGCCCCGCGAGCGCCAGGCGTGCCACCGGGTCGCGAGGCGGTAATGCCCCGAAGCGATGACTCACTCGAGCGGCTGCGCGCCGCCATCGACGAGCTCGCCGCCATGGACGCCGCGGATCTGCTCGCCGAGGCACGCATCGAGGCCCGCGCACGCGTGCGGGCGAGCCTGACCGACGCGCTCGCCCACTCGATGCTCGAGCGCCTGCACGAGCAGCTGCCCGAGCCCGTCGACGAGCCGCCGGCCGACCCCCCCACCCGTGATCAGACGCCGGCCCCGACACGGACGCCGCGACGCGCCGAGCCGCCCGGCGAGCCCGCCTGGTACGTCTACGGGGTGATCGGCGCCGACACCGAGCTGAAGGGATCGCTTGCCGGCGTCGATCCCGCCCAGCCGGTCAGCATCTTGAGGGTGCAAGCGCTGGCGGCCGTCGCGAGCCGGGTCCCACTGGAGGAGTTCGACGAGGCGCGCCTGCGCGAACACCTCGCGGACATGACCTGGGTCGAGGCGACCGCCCGCGCCCATGAACGCGTCCTCGATCACGTTCGGGAGCAGACCACGGTGATCCCGATGCGGATGTGCACCGTCTACCGCACCGAGGGCGGCGTGCGCGAGATGCTCCACCGCGAGGCCGACGCACTTACGGAGGCGATCGAGCGGCTGCGCGGGAAGGCCGAATGGGGCGTGAAGGGATTCATCGCTCCCGATGGCGACGCTCCCGAGACCGAGTCGGATACCGGTGCGTTGTCGGGCGCCGCGTACATGGAGCGCAAGCGAACCGAACGCGAGCGCCACCAGCACGCGCTGGATCTGGCCGAGGAGATGGCCGGTGCGGTGCACGACCGACTGAGCCGCGCGGCCGACGATGCGCAGGTAATCGCCCTCCAGCGTCCCGAGGTCAGCGGACACGACGGCGCGATGATCCTCAACGGCGTATACCTGGTCGCCGAGGAGTCGCTCCGGGGCTTCCTCGCCAAGGTGGACGCGCTCCAGTCGGAGTACGAATCCCAGGGCATCGAGCTGGTGCCCACCGGACCGTGGCCGGCCTACAACTTCGTTCCCGGCACGATCGGAGCCGCCTGGTGACCGCGGCCGGCCCGCCCCGCACGCTCTACTCCTCGACGCGCCCACCCTCCGCGCGGTCCGAGCCGGTCTCGCTGGTCGACGTACTCGACCGCGTTCTCGCCGGCGGCGTGGTCGTCCACGGTCACGTCACGCTCGCGGTGGCCGACATCGATCTGGTCGACCTCGACATCGCGCTGCTGGTGGCGGCGACGGCCACGCTGGCGGGCGCGCGATGAGCTTGCTCGTCTACGGGATCGTCGAGAACGGCGACGTTGCGCCGGCGGGATGCGGATTGGATGACCACCCGCTTTACGAGGTGGCCGAGGACGGCCTGGCGGCAATCGTGTCCGACCACGGGGCGCGCGCTCCCGAGAGCACCGCCTCGGCTCTGCAGGCGTACGAGCGGACGGTCAGGCGGCTGATGGACGGCGGTGCGATCCTGCCCGCCCAGTTCGGCAGCCTGCTGCCCGACAAGGCTGCCGTGCGGGAGCTCCTGTGCAACCGGCGCAAGGACCTGCTGGGCCGCCTCGCGCGGGTGCGCGGGGCGGTCGAGATCGGCCTGCGCGCAAGCTGGCGCGACGACCCCGCCCGCGCCCTCGACCGCCGCCCGGTATCGGGTTCCTCCTATCTGCGCGACCGGCTCGAGCTGCGCCAGAGCGCCCGCCGGGTGGCCACCGAGCTCGATCCGTTGACCGCCCTGGCCCGCGGCAGTCGGCGCGCGCTCGCGCTCCGGCCCGATCTGCCCGTGCTCGATGCCTATCTGGTTGACCGTGGCCGGGTGGAAGAGTTCGTCGCGATGGTCGAGCAGCTCGACGACCGCCTGGACGACGTCGAGCTCGTGTGCACCGGGCCCTGGCCTCCGTACAGCTTCGCCGAGGGAGCGCCGGTATGACTCCAGGCTCGACCTTCGACCGCGAGCTCGACCTGTTCAGCGAGAGCGCGGGCGCGCTCGAGCGGCTAGAGGCGGCTCTGCCCCGCCGGCTGAACGCCGATCCAGAGGACCTCGAGAAGGGTCTCGCCCATCTCGTGCTGACCCTGGTCGAGCTGCTGCGCGAGCTGATGGAGCGTCAGGCGCTGCGGCGGATCGAGTCCGGCACGCTGAGCGACGAGCAGATCGAGCGTCTCGGCCAGACCTTCATGGCGCTGTCGGATCGTATGGAGGAGCTCAAACGGGTATTTGGTCTGGAAGACGAAGAGCTCAACCTGAACCTGGGTCCCCTGGGGAACCTGCTGTAGGCGATGGAGGAAGGAGGACGTACATGACAGTCCAGCAGCACTACTTCGATGTGCTCATGCACCGGGTTCGCAACGACAAGTACCCGAGCCACCAGCTGATGGACCGGATCGAGGTCGCCCTGGCCACCTCCGATCAGGTGGCCGAGTATGTGGACATGCTGATCGACAAGGTCGACGAGACCTGGTATCCGAGCCACCAGATGCTCGACCGGATCCAGCGCATGCTCGAGCGATCGGCGGCGGCAGCATGAAGGGCGCGGCGATCCGCAGCATCGGCAACACGGTGGTCGAGCGGGCAATCGGCCAGCAGCCCGGCCGGAGCCGCGCGATGTTCGCCGCGGTGGTCGCGGGTGCCGCCACCGCGGCCGCGACCTACAAGCTCCTGCGCAGCGGCGACGACTGACCGACGCCGCCGCCCGCGGCACATGTCCAAAGCAGGTGCTTATGTCGCCGAAGTCCCTTTCGGGCCAGCGCGAAGGCGACATAAGCATCGTGGGCATGCTTATGTGCGCTTTTCGCGACGGCAGCGGGCGCTTTGGCGTGTTTTACACGGGTCGCCTGTCCGCCGGCGCCCCTCCCGAGACCGCGATCCGCTCCAGCCCATCGCCGCGGCCGACTAGTACCTCCGCCACCAGGTCGGGCGGGAACAGTCCGTGCTCGACCACGCCGGGCATCGCCGACAGCCACGCCGCCAGAGCGCCCGGATTGTCGAACTCGCCGGTGTAGTCGGCGATCACGCCGCCGTCCGGGCTGTGCGTCACGTTCCGTAGCTGCGCCGAGCCCAGCCGCGCCAGCGTCCCGGCCAGCCCGAACTCGGACAGCTCGAGCGGGATCGGCGGCGTCAGCCGGTCGACGAGCTTGTTGGCCGAGACGATCACGATGAACCGCGCGCTGGCCGCGGCCACCGCCTTCTCGCGCGTGTGCGCGCCACCGCCGCCCTTGACCAGCCAGCCGGCGGGGTCGACCTCGTCGGCCCCGTCGATCGCCACGTCCAAATGCGCCGGCGCCTCGAGCCCGGCAAACGACACCACCTCGATGCCGAGCGCCCGGGCGGCCTGCGAGGTTGCCGGCGAGGTCGCCACGCAGCGGATCGATAGCCGGCGAGCGGCCAGCGGGGCAAGCAGGTAGAGGGCGGTGGAGCCCGATCCCAGGCCCACCCACATGCCATCCTCTACAAACTCCGCGGCCGCCTCGGCAGCGAGACGCTTCTCGCGCTCGATCCGCTCCGCGGCGCTCAAGTCAACCAACCGGCCGTTCGTGATGGCCGCCGAAGCCCATGCGCATGGCCGACAGGACCCGGTTGGTGTAGTTGTCGAGCCCCCGCGAGGCGAAGCGCGAGTACAGCGCCGTGGTCAGCACCGGCGACGGGACGCCCTCGTCGATCGCGGCAATCGAGGTCCAGCGCCCCTCACCGGAGTCCGACACCCGTCCCGAGAAGTCGTCGAGGCCCGGGGACTTGAGCAGTGCCTCCGCCGTCAGGTCGAGCAGCCACGAGCTGATCACGCTGCCCCGGCGCCAGACCTCGCTCACCTCGGTGGTGTCGATGTCGTACTGGTAGTACTCCGGATGCTCCATCGGGGCGGTCTCGGCGTCGGATTCCAGGATCTCCTTGCCGACTCCCGCGCTGTGCAGGATGTTCAGCCCCTCGGCATAGGCGGCCATGATCCCGTACTCGATCCCGTTGTGGACCATCTTCACGAAGTGCCCGGCGCCGTTGGCTCCGCAGTGCAGGAAGCCCGACTCCGATGGGCTTGGAGTGCCCGAGCGTCCAGGGGTCCGCTCGGCCGCTTGCACTCCCGGCGCGATCGACCCGAACAGCGGATACAGCCGTTCCACGACCCCGTCCTCGCCGCCGATCATCAGGCAGAAGCCGCGTTCGAGCCCCCACACGCCGCCGCTCGTGCCCACGTCGACGTGATGGATGCCCTTCCCGCGCAGCTCCTCGGCGTGCCGGATGTCGTCGTGGTAGTGCGTGTTGCCGCCGTCGATGATCACGTCGCCGGCCTCGAACACCTCGGCCAGCGCATGGATCGTGTTCGTGGTGATCTCACCGGCCGGCACCATCACCCACGCGGTCCGAGGCTTCTCGAGCTTGGCGGCGAACTCCTGCAGTGAGGTGGCGCCGGCGATGCCCTCGCCCTCGAGCGCCTTGACGACGTCGGCGCTCACGTCGTATCCCACGCAGCGATGACCGTCGCGCGTCAGCCGGCGCACGATGCCGGCGCCCATCCGTCCCAGTCCGACCATTCCCAGCTGCATCGGCTTGTCCGTCGGCATGTGAAATCGCCCTCCTGGAGTCTCGGTGCTTGTTCAGTTTCAGCGCATGGCGCGGTATCGGCGGATCAGCGCGTTGGTCGAGCTGTCGTGGTGCAGATCGGGCTCCTCCCGGCTCTCGAGCTCGGGGATGATCCGGACCGCCAGCGCCTTGCCCAGCTCGACTCCCCACTGATCGAACGAGTCGATCTCCCACACCACGCCCTGGGTGAACACCAGGTGCTCGTACAGCGCCACCAAGCTGCCCAGCGTGTGCGGCGTGAGCTCTTCGGCGAGGATCACGTTGGTCGGCCGGTTGCCCTCAAACACCCGGTGGGGCACGATGTCCTCGGCCGTACCCTCGGCCCGGACCTCTTCCGGGGTCTTGCCGAACGCGAGCGCCTCCGCCTGCGCGAACACGTTCGAGATCAACAGGTCGTGATGGTCACGCAGCGGGTTGAGCGTCTTGGCGAACGCGATCAGGTCAAGCGGGATCAGCCGGGTGCCCTGATGGATGAGCTGGTAGAAGCTGTGCTGTCCGTTGGTGCCCGGCTCTCCCCAGTAGACCGCGCCGGTGTCGTAGTCCACGTGGCGCCCGTCGAGCGTCACGTGCTTGCCGTTCGACTCCATTGTGAGCTGCTGCAGATAGGCCGGAAAGCGCTTGAGGTACTGCTCGTAGGGCATCACGCCGGCCGTCTGGGCGCCGAAGAAGTCCCCGTACCAGACGCCCAGCATCCCCATCAGCATTGGCAGGTTCTCGGCAAACGGCGTGGTCCGGAAGTGCTCGTCGACGGCGTGGAAGCCGGCCAGCATCTCGTGGAAGCGCTCGGGTCCGATGGCCAGCATGGTCGAGAGCCCGATGGCCGAGTCCATCGAGTAGCGGCCGCCCACCCACTCCCAGAAGCCGAACATGTTGTCGGTGTCGATCCCGAACTCGGTGACCTTCTCGGCGTTCGTCGATACGGCCACGAAGTGCTTGGCGATCGCCTGCTCGTCGCCCAGCGCGGCCAGCGCCCACTCGCGGGCCGAGCGCGCATTGGTCATCGTCTCGAGCGTGGTGAACGTCTTGGAGGAGACGATGAACAGCGTCTCGGCCGGATCGAGATCGCGCGTGGCCTCGACGATGTCGGTTGAGTCGACGTTCGACACGAACCGGAACGTGCGGTCGCGGTCGCTGTAGTGCCGCAGCGCCTCGTAGGCCATCACCGGCCCCAGATCCGAGCCACCGATGCCGATATTGATGATGTTGCGGATCGGACGTTCCGTGTAGCCCTTCCACTCGCCGCTGCGCACCCGCTCGGAGAACGCCGACATCCGGTCGAGCACCTCGTGCACCTGCTTGACGACGTCGACGCCGTCGACGATCAGCGACGCGCTCTTGGGCATCCGCAGGGCCACGTGCAACACC
>JAFAYP010000070.1 GCA_019240305.1 Solirubrobacterales bacterium | reverse complement strand
TAATAAGCGGCACAAACTTACCTAATTCTGCTCAAGTTTTTCCACGAATCGCCGATGCGAGAGCTGAATGGGATCCAGCTCATTGCTCCCCTTTGGCCGGGTGCGCCTGCTCGCCTTCGCGATCGCGGGCAACGTCCTGCCGGTCATCATCGCCACGGCGACCGACCGGTGGATGCACCCGGCGGTGTTCCTCGTCGGCGCCGTCATCGCGAGCCTGTCCTCGCTGGTCGTCGCGCTCGTGTCGCGGCGCCGGCGGGTGGTGTTCTGGAGCGCGGCGTTCGCCCAGATCCCGGCGCTCACGCTCATGCAGGCGTACAGCGGCGGCGCCGCCTCGGGCTATTCGGTGCTGGTGGTCATGGCGATGGTGTGGTTCGGCCTGGCCGCCACCGACCTCGAGCTCGTCGCCGGGATGCTGGTACTGGCCGCGTGCTCGGCGCTGCCGATGGTTCTGCTCGGCGCTCCGGCCTACCCCCACACCTGGGGGCACGCCGCGCTGCTCACGCTGGTCGGCGTGACGGTGGCGGGCTCGCTGCGTGCCGTCACCCGCGAGCTGGGGATGCTGGCTCAGCGTTTCGCCCAGGAGGCGGTGGTCGACGACCTCACCGGCCTGCTCAACCGCCGAGGATGGCGCTATACCGCTCCGCGTGAGCTCGCCCGGGCAGCGCGCAGCGGCAACCCGATCACGCTGGTGACCATCGACCTCGACAACTTCAAGGAGCTCAACGACGAGCAGGGTCACGAGCAGGGCGACCGGGCCCTGCGCGACACCGCCGAGCGAATCCGGGCCACCCTGCGCGCCGGCGACGTGGTCGCCCGCCTGGGCGGCGACGAGTTCGTGGCTCTCCTGACCAACTCGACCCTGACCGGCTCGCTGGCCGCGATCGCCCGCCTGCGCGAATCGACGCCCACCGAGGAGGGATTCTCCTCGGGCATCGCCGTGTGGGACCGCAAGGAAGACCTGGCCGAGCTCCTGCGCCGCTCCGACCTCGCTCTGTACGCGGCCAAGGCGGCCGGGGGCGGCCAGACGGAGGTCGCGCCACCGTTGCTCGAGCCGCTGCCCCAGCCGCCGTTCGGCGTGATCCGCGAGCCCGAGGACGACGAGCTCGACGGTCGGCTGGTCGCTGGCTAGTTCCCGGCCCTTAAGCGCCTCTTCGCAAGTCCATAGCGCGCTCTTCACGAGCTCCGAAGGGACTCTTAGCCCGTGCGCTGAGAGTGATAGGCATGAATCGACATCGAATTCTTGCCACGCTCGTCGCCACCGCCGCCATGACCGGCGCGGGTGCGGCGAGCGCCTACGGCGCCACCACCGACCCACAGGAGGCCGTGAGCCAGAACTGGGCCGGTTACGTGGCGGGAAACACGCAGTTCTCCGACGTGTCGGGTAGCTGGGTACAGCCGAGCGCCAAGTGCAGCTCGGGCCAGACCTACTCCGCGTTCTGGGTGGGGCTGGGCGGCTCCAGCAACCAGTCCTCCTCGCTCGAGCAGGTCGGCACGCAGGCCGACTGCAGCGCCGGCGGGCAGACCAGCTACTACGCGTGGTACGAGCTCGTGCCAGCCGCGCCGGTGAAGCTCGGCCTAACCATCCAGCCCGGCGACCACATCTCGGCCAAGGTCAACGTGAACGGGTCCAGCGTGACCGTGTCGCTGGCCGATCAGACCAGCGGTCAGTCGAGCACGAAGACGCTCCAGATGAGTGATCCGGACACCTCGAGTGCCGAGTGGATCGCCGAGGCGCCGTCCGCCTGTGACGAGTCCGGCAGCTGCTCGCCGCTGCCGTTGGCGGACTTCGGGAGCGTGCAGTTCACCAGCGCGGCAGCCACCGCGAACGGCCACACCGGGCCGGTCTCCGACTCGGCCTGGAGCGCTCAGGCGGTGACGCTGGGCAGCTCCGGAGCCTCCGACGTGAGCCTCGGCTCGGGTGCGGCGTCGGGCAACGCGAGCCCGTCGTCACTGTCCTCCGACGGCTCGTCGTTCTCGGTCGCCTACCAGGGGACCGCGGCGACGAGTGGATCGACGGGCGGTCAGGGCGGCTACGGTGGCTACGGTGGCTACGGCTACGGTGGCTACGGCGGTGATCCGGGATCGGGCGGCGCTTACGGGTACCCGGGCGCCGGCGGAGGGTATGGCTACGGCTATCCAGGCGGTGACTACGGCTACGGCGGCTATGGCGGCTACGGCGGCTATGGCTACGGGGACTTCTGAGAAGTCATGCGACACCACGCACGAGTCGTCGACCGTCCCGCTCGGCGAGGGCGATGCGGTACGCAGCCGCGAGCCGATCGAGCGAGGCCTCCCAGCTTCGGCCGCGCACGGCCGTCAGCGCGCCGCGACGAATGTGCTCGGATAGAGACGGAGTGCTCGTCAATGAGACCACGGCGTCTGCGAGGGCACTGATCTCGGGGGCTGCGAGCAGTCCGGTCTCGCCGTGCTGGATCAGGCAGGCCGGGCCGCCGCAGCCGACGGCGGCCACGGGGAGCCCGCTGGCCTGGGCCTCGAGAATCACTTGACCGAACGTCTCGGTGCTGCTGGCGAACATGAACGCGTCGGCGCTGGCGTAGGCCCGCGCCAAGGCGTCGCCCGTGAGCCAGCCCAAAAACGTGGCCCGTTCGCCGAGGCGCTCGCGGAGCAGGCCCTCCTCGGGACCACCGCCGGCGAGCACCAGATGCAGGCGGCGGTCGCGACGATGGGCCTCGAGGAACGCATCGGCCAGCAACTCGACGCCCTTCTCCGTGCTCAGGCGGCCGGCGTACAGGACGTTGACCTCGCCGGGGAGCAGTCCGTCCTGTCGAAGGGCGGGATCGAAGCGACGCAGATCGACGCCGCGGTCCCAGCGCCGGATCTTCTCGGAATCTATTCCCAGCTCGGCCAGACGCTCGTCACTGGCCGGGCTGGGCGAGAGCACCATGTCGCAGGCGCCGTAGAAGCGTCCCAGGGCCCAATTGGCCGCGGCTTCCAGCTGGGGCAGGCCGGTGCGCAAGACCGTATAGGCACCGAGCTCGGTGTGGTAGCTGCCAACACGCGGGAGCTCGAGCACGCGAGCGAGTAGCCATGCGGCGATGCCCGCGGGTCCGGGGGAGCAGACGTGCACGATGTCGTAGCGTCCCTCGGACAGCGCCTCGACGAGGGCCGGAACCGTGGGGACGCCGATCTCGAGCCCCGGGTAGAACGGGATGTCGATCTCCGCCACCGCGCTGAGCCGTCGATCGACATCGGCGTCGGTCCCGATCACCTCAACGTCGAAGCCGCGTACGCCGTGAGCGCGGATCTGCTGGATGGTGTGGGTCACGCCGTGCATCCCTTGGATGCCGTCGACGACCAGCGCCACGCGCGGACGATCGCCGTCGCTGCGGGTCAGCTTGGCCTTTTCGCGGCCGAGGAACGCGGCCGAGGCGGAGTAGGGAATGGCCGGCATGCAGGCATCGAACAGTGCGAGGGCGGCGCGGCCGGCATCCATGGTGCCGCGTTCGAGGCTGCTCACGGTGTCGTGCACCACACCGGCCAACTTGCGCTCGTGCACCCGCCGGGCTCGGCGATCGAGATCCGCGTGGCTCAGCTCGCCCTCCTGGAGCTGGCGCAGCAGCTTGTGCTCGTCGACGTCGAGGTCCATCGAATGCAACCAGGCGCGTAGCAGGGCGAGGGCATCGCCCGCGTCGAGATCACCGCTGCCGGTTCCGCGCCGCGCGTCGCCCTCCCTCATCACCCGCTCGACAATGCGAAGCACGATCGCGGGATTGGGTTCCCCGCCCGCCGGCGCTTCGCCCTCGCCGAGTGAGCGGATGGCCAGCGCCATCGCGGCATGCGCCCACTTGGCGGCGCTGCCCTGCTGGCCGTGGGCGGCGGCCCGCCCGGCCCGGATGTGGGCCAGGAACTCGGCGGGCGTGATGGCACGCGGCGTCTCGGTGAACGTGCGGCCGATATCAATTCCGGCGTGGTCATCGGACCCACCGATAGCAGTCCCCCCGTGGGTCTCGATGTACACGAACGCCGGCAGATTCAGTTCCTTGGCCCGTGAGCCGTTGCGGGTCTCCCAGATCGGGAACAACTGGGCGAGGCGGCGGCGGTGACGCGCGGTGAGCGGCGCGGCCACCGCGTAGAACGGATGGGCGAGTGCGGCGGTGATCTCGTGTTCGTTCAGGTAGGCCGCGCAGGTCTCCACATCGGAGCTGTGGGCCTGGAGCCAGTCGTGATCGTCCGGGGTGAGGCCGTAACACAGAACGTGCACGGCTTGTGGCTCGCCACGGAAGCTCGCGGTCAGTTCCTCAGAAAGGAACGTGTCGGGCAGGTGGTCGATCGACAGCCCGCCGTCGATCGTGTCGTGGTCGGTGATCGTCACGAAGTCCATACCGCGGGCCTTGGCCAGCTCGTAGACCTCGAACGGGTCGGTGGCGCACTCGGGGATGCGAAGGGACCGCTGCACCGCGAGCTTGGAGACTGCGGACGCCCAGGAGTGGACGTGGAGATCGGCCTTGCTCGATTCGTTCATGGGGTCAGGATCACCCTGCAAAGAGGGCGATTCGTGAAGAACGAGGTCACGCCCTGTGACGATTTGGTTACCGCCGGCATGGGAGGCGGGGGTCATGGGAGAACCTTGGCGGCATGTCCGTGCCGAGCGCTCGAGGGGCCGATACCGTCGTGCTGCAGCGCGGCTCCCTACAGGTGGAAGTGACACTCCGGCCATTCGAGGCGACGATCCGGCGTGGCGGCCGGCGGCTCGTGCGGTCGCTCGGAGCCTGGGTGGCCGATGGCACCGTGCATGACCACTTCATTCAGCTCACCGAGGGGGTGGTCGCGCACGAGGATCTCGCGCCGGTGGAACGGGCGCGCTCGGCGACTGTGCGCCACCGCTCAGACACGAAGGTGGCGCTGGCGCTCGAGCTGAACGGGGAACGGCAGGCCCGCCTGGAGATTCAGATCTCGGGACCAGACCGGGTGTGCCTAAAGCTCGAGCCCGCCGATGAGCCGCTGCGGATCGCGCTCGACTGGCGCCGTCGCTCGGACGAGCACCTCGCCGGCCTGGGCGCACGGCACGCGACCCAGTTCGACCACGCAGGGCGGGCCGTCCAGCTCGGGGCCGACCGCCGTTACACCGGCCCTGACTGTCCGCCCGAGCTGCTGGCCGGCGGCGGGATCCCGCAGGGCGACTGCGCCCCGGTCCCGTGGCTGCTCTCCAGCCGGGGCTACGCGCTGTGGGTGCGCGCGGAGGCCAACGGGATCCGCTTCGAGATGGCCGACGAGCGCATGTCGGTGTCGACCCGCGCTAGCGCCGGGCCCCTGGCCCTCGAGCTCTTCTGCCAACCCACGCCGGCGGCCCGGCTGCGCGCGTTCTGTCGCGAGACCGGCGTGCCCGCGGTGCTGCCCGAATGGGCCTACGGGTTCTGGAAGAGCCGTGACGTCTACGAGCACCAGGACGATGTGCAGGACGACTACGACGGCATGCGCCGGCACGACATTCCGCTCGACGCGATCGTCATCGACTCCCCCTGGGCGACCCAGTACAACACCTGGGAGTTCAACCCGCACCAGTTCCCCGACGCGCCGGGGCTGATCCGGCGGATGCGCGAGGACGGTGTCCGGACGGTGGTGTGGGTGACGCCGTGGGTCAACCTCGACTCGCGCGACGGCCAGATCCCGCCTCAGCCCGAATCGGAACGGCTGCATCGCGAGCCGGCTTCGAACTACGCTCCCGGAGCCGACGCGGGGCATTTCGTGAACGACGGCGACGGTCAGCCGTTCGTCACTCAGTGGTGGATGGGGACGGGCTCGACGGTCGACTTCACAAGCCCGGCGGCCGAGGAGTGGTGGCGCGAGCAGGCGCGGTCAGTGCTGACCCTCGGGGTCGAGGGCATCAAGGCAGACGACGGTGAGGGCTACTACATCCCGGACCACGTCCGCCTGGCCGACGGGCGTCGCGGGGCCGAGGCTGCCTGGTCGCTGGGCGGTCTTCACCGTGCATGCCTGCAGCGGGCGCTCGACGAGGTCCATCCGGGAGAAGGTGTGGTGTTCGCGCGCAGCGGCTGGACAGGGCAGAACGCGACCGGCATCACCTGGGGCGGAGATCAGGCGTCGGATTTCTGGTCGCTGCGGGTGTTGGTGGTGGCCACGCTGTCGGCCGCGTGCAGCGGCATCTCGAACTGGTCCCACGACACGGGCGGCTACCTCGGGCACCGCCTGGTGGAGCGGTGCCCGCCCGAGCTGCTCGTGCGCTGGATCCAGTTCGGCTGCTTCACGCCGCTCATGCACGCTCACGGCAGGATGCCGCAGGAGCCCTGGCACTACTCGACTGAGGTGCTCGACTGCTACCGGGCCTACGTCCGGCTGCACGAGCAGCTCGTGCCCTACGTCCGGGCGGCGGCCGCGAGCGCCGCGCGTAGCGGGCTGCCGATCATCCGGCCTCTGTGCCTGATCGATGCGGCCGATCAGCGCGGGTGGAGCATCGGCGACGCCTACGGCTACGGGCCGGCGCTGTGGGTGGCCCCGGTGCTCGAGCCCGACGCGCGCGAGCGCGAGGTGGCGCTGCCGCGCGGCGAGTGGATCGAGACGTGGTCCGGCCGGCGCGTGCGCGGGGGCGGTGAGGTCGTGGTGGAGGCGCCGCTCGATCGCATCCCGCTGTGGGTCCGGGCCGGCTCGATCGTCGTCACCTATCCGTTCTCGCACGTGGAACGTGGGCTGGGCGACGTCCCGGAGGCGGAGCGGCCGCTGGTGGCGACGCTGTGGGGGGAGCCTCGCCTGGGGCATGCCGCGGCGCGGCTGGCCGACGGAACGCGGATCTCTTGGCGCCGGGGTCGCTGGTCGGTCTGGCCCGAGCGCGAGGTCAGCTGCGAGGAGCGGTGAGGATCACGGCGCGCCGACCCGGGTCAACGCGAGCGCGCCGCACCGCGCGCCGAGCGCTGCGGCCTCCTCGACCGAGTCGCCGCGACCCAGCCCGAGCGCGAACGCGGCCGCGAACGAGTCGCCGCAGCCGTAAGCGTCGCGCGCCGGGCCCGGGAGCGGTACGGCCGACCAGCGACCCTCTGACTCCCCCCACCACCGCCCCCCACGCTCGCCCTCGGTGGCGACGAGCAGCCGAGTGTGCGATGCGGCGCGCGCGGCCCAGGCACGCTCGTCGGGGTCGCTCTCGCTGAACACCAGCGCGTCGATCGTGGCGGTGTGAAGCACGTCCCTGGCCCGCGGCGAAGCGACCACCACCCCAGCGTCGAGGGCATGCTCGAGCGCGGCGGCATCCCCGGCCGTGAAGTACACCGACTGCGTCTCGCGCAATCGCTCCCACTGCAAGTCGTCCGCGCCGCGCGGCTCGAGCCGCTCGCCGATCGTCACGATCGTCCGCTCTCCGGTCGGCTCGAGCAGCGTCACCGCGCGCCGGGTGGGTTCCTCGCGCCAGGCCACGTGCATGCGAACGCCGCGCTGCTCGAGCTGCGCGAGCGCCGCACGACCGGTTGCGTCGTCGCCGAGCGCGCAGAAGAACTCGACCTCGGCGCCCAGCTCGCCGAGCACGCCGGCCGCCACCCCACCGCCGCCCCCGGCGCGTTGCACTGCCCCCTCGGCGTGGATCACCTGCCCCTGGCGCGGGAAGTGCGGCACGGGCAGGAAGTCGACCCATTCGATGTGGCCTACCACCGCGACGCGGGTCACGGCCGTCTCACCAGTTCGTCATCGACGCGGTGATGATCAGCCGCAGGTCGTCCTCGCCGACCGCCTTCGGCGCCACGGCCAGGAGCCGCTGCTGCTTGAGCGCACCGGCGAGGAGGTCCGGGATGTCGTCCTCGCTGTAGCCGAGCTCGGCCACCCCGCGCGGCGCGCCCACATCCTTCATGAGCTGACGGATGACCTCGGGCAGCGTTTCCGGCCCGGGATCGGCGGACGAGTCCGGGGCCAGGAGCCTCGCCACGTGGATGTGACGCTCCGGCGCGGCGTCGTAGGTGAAGCGGAAGGCGGCGGGGGCGGTGACGATCACCGAATGTCCGTGCGGCACGAACGGATGATCCTCGGGATAGCCGGGGGGCTGGTATTCGTGCCGGGTCGAGGCGATCGGATAGGCGCAGGCGTGCGGGATGTGCACGCCGGCCGAGCCGAAGCCCACGCCGGCCATTGTCGCGGCCAGCATCATGAAGCCACGCCCCTCGACATCGCCGCCGTCGGCAACGGCACGGCGCAGGTAGCGCCCCCCGAGCTCGAGCGCCTTGGCCGACCACACATCGGCCACCGGATTTGACCCCTGATAGGGCGGGCGGTCGTCGGGGGACTCGGGGCGCTCGCGCGCGTCGAACGGCTTGGACAGAAACGACTCGGCGGCGTGGCACACCACGTCGAGCCCGGTCGAGGAGGTGACCTCGGGCGAGAGTGTGCGTGTGAGGTCGGGATCGACGATCGCCTGGGTCGGGCGCAGGTAGCGGTGGGAGATGCCGGTCTTGACCTTGAGCTCGGGGATGTCGAGCACCGCGACCGTGGTCGCCTCCGAGCCGGTTCCCGACGTGGTGGGAATCGCCAGGTGCGGCTTGAGCGGCGAGGGTGGCTTGCGACCCGCTCCCACCGGCGGGTTGACGTAGTCCATCACGGGAGCCGGGTGGGTGCAGACGAGATTCGCCACCTTGGCCGTGTCGATGCTCGAGCCGCCGCCCACCGACACGAACCCCTCGGCCTCGTGCTCGAGCGCGAAGTCGACGGCGTCCTGGAAGGAGTCGATGGTTGGCTCCACGCGGGAGCGGTCGTAGAGAACCACGTCGATGCCCTCGGCCTCGATCGCCTTTTGGATGCGCTCGGGGTAGCCGGTGGCCGCGACCCCGGGATCGGTCACGAGCATCACGCGGCGCACGCCCAGCCGCTTCAGCTCCCAACCTGCGTCGGCCGATGCACCCCGGCCGAACTTCACCGGGGTCGCCTCCATCGTGAGATCGTCTCGTGGTTCGCGCTCATGTGCTCTCAGGCCGCGAGCAGCCCCGTGCGCTCGAGCCACTCGCGCAGGAGCGGCGGCGATTCGAAATGGACGGCCCGGAGGCCGACGCTCCGGGCGGCTTCGACGTTGGCCCGGGAGTCGTCGACGAACACGGTCCTGGTCGGGTCGAGATCGAAGCGTTCGAGCAGCAGCTCGAACACGCGGCGATCGGGCTTGGCCACGCCCTCGAATCCGGACACGAGTGCGCCGTCGAGCTCGCGCAGGAACGGATAGCGCTCGCGCCGGTCTGGGAACGTCCACGTCTCCATGTTGGTCAGGGCGTAGCACCGCACGCCGGTGGCCCTCAGTGCGCGCAGGATCTCGACGCTGCCCTCGATCGGTCCACCCACCATCTCCTCGGTGCGCTGAGTCCAGGCCCAGATGTGCTCGGCGTACTGGGGGTGGGCGGCGATCAGCGGCGGCGTGGTCTCTTCCGGGGGGACGCCGAGGTCGTGCGCGTGGTGCCACTCCAACGTGCACACCTCGGCCAGGAAGCGGTCCATCTCGGCCTCGTCGTCGAACAGCTTGCGGTACAGGTGCCGCGGATCCCAGTCGAGCAGCACGCCGCCGATGTCGAACACGACCGCGGTGGGTTGGTCGCCCCGGCTCAGCGGGCCCTGCCCTCCCACGCGTCGGCGAGCAGATCTGCCAGCAGGTCCGCGTTGGCAGCGGCCAGGGTCACGCTGAGCGCCCTCAGTCGCTTGCCCCACATGAAGCCGGCGCAGACCCCCGGGTGCGCCTGCACGGCGGTGAGGATCCCGGGCTCGTCGAGCATTACGTTCATGTGCTCGGCGTCCCACAGGGTGGCGAAGATGCGGCTCCTCACCCGAAACGAAGGACGGCCGTGGTGATCCTGCTCGAGCGCGTCGGGCAGCGCCAGGGCGATACGGCGGGCCTCGTCGGTGCTCACCATGCCGTGCGCTCAGGCCGGGCGCACGCGAAGCGCCGACCAGACGTCGTCCAGCGCCACCTGGCGGACCGGGCGGACCCCGTGTGCCTTCACCAGCTCGGCCAGGACGTCTCGGTTGAGATCCGTGCCCAGCTGGCCGGCTTTCGGATAGGCGATCCAGGTCAGCATGTCGGCCCTGGCCGCGGGTAGGAAGTCGTCTCGGAACCCATCGAGCTGCGCCCGGTCGGTGCAGAAGACGATCACCGCATCGGCCTCGCCCGGTCGCTCGGTCACTGGGTGGCCGCCGACGTCGAGGGCCTGCTCATCGGGCGCGTTGACGAAGGCGATCGACTGGCCGGACTTCAGTTGAAGCTTGCCGACCAGATCCATGTCAGAGGTTATGCTCGGAACGATGCACTTCGCCGAGCTTACCCCGGTCGAGCAGCGGGTGCTGGGGTGCCTGATCGAGAAGCGCTGGACGACTCCGGACCAGTACCCACTGTCGCTGAACGGCCTGCGTCTGGCGTGCAATCAGTCGACCAACCGTGACCCGGTCACGAGCTACGACGAGGGGACGGTGCGGGAGGCCGCGCAGCGCCTGAGCCTGTATGGCCTGGCTCGGCTGGCCAGTGGGCACGGCAGCCGGGCGACCAAGTACCGCCACCTGGCCGAGGAGTCGCTTGGCCTCGGGCGCGAGGAGCTGGCCGTCCTCGCCGTCCTGCTGCTCCGGGGACCGCAGACCCCGGGCGAACTCAAGGCCCGCACCGAGCGGATGGCCACGATCGCCTCGCTGGCCGAGGTCGAGGGCATCCTGAGCGCGCTCGGCGAGCGCGAGTACGTCAGGCGCATCGGCCGCCGGCCCGGGCAGAAGGAGGACCGCTTCGAGCACCTGCTCGGCGGGAGTGGCGATCGTGATGGCGGTGCGCCGCCCGCCCCGGTCGAGGTGCCGGCTCACGCCCCGGTGACAATGCTGACTCCCGTTCAGGCAGTCGCACCGCCGGCCATCAACGGCGAGCTCGCCGAGAGGGTGACCGCACTCGAGGCCGAGGTGGCCTCGCTGCGTTCCGCACTCGAGGAGCTGCGCGAGCTCTACGGGTAGAGCAGCCCGCTCTGGCGCCGCACCACGAACTCCTCGTGGTGCTCGATGAAGTCCGCGACGATTGCGGCGAACGCCTCGGGTCGGTCGGCATCGATCGCGTGCGCCGCGTCGTAGACGATCGTGAACTGGCAGTTGGGCAGTATGTCCCGGTAGATGCGACCGAGCTCGGGTGGCGTGAGCCGATCCTCGGTCCCGAACAGGACCAGCGTGGGGACCTTAAGGGTGCGCATGGCGTCCTCGAGTCCCGGGTCACGCGGTGGCCCGAACACCCGGTGCACGAGTGCCCGCTGCTTCGCATCGACTTCGGGCGGGACCGGGACCGTGGTCGTCTGGCGCTCGGGGTGGGCGAACAGGATCGACGCCATCTCTTCGGGACGCGGCAGCGGTTGCGGGTTGACCAGGATCGCTGCCGGCGAGGCCAGCACCAGCGCCTCGAGGCGATCGGGCGCCTGCACGGCCAGTGTCAAGGCGAGCTTGCCCCCGAACGACGTTCCCCACAGATTCAAGCGCGTCAGGCCGATCGCATCGACGGCAGCGAGCATCGTTCGGGCGAGCTCGCGCATGGACGCCGTTCGTTCGTTGACCGGCGCCTCCCCGAACCCCGGCGTCTCGAACGCGATCACCCTGTGCGAGGTTGCCAGCAGCTCATGGCCGCGGCTCAGCCGCAAGCCGCCGGCGCCGTGGAAGCAGACCAGCGGTGGCCCGTCCCCGGCCTCGAGGTAGCGGATGTCGAACCCGTCGGCGCGTATCGATCGCTCGGCGAACATTTAGAGCTCACGCATCCTGGGGAGGACCTCGGTGCCGAACAGCTCCAGGCTGCGCCGGGCGAGCTCGGGCGCGGGGGCCACGAAGGCCAGCTCGAGGATTCCGACACCGAGCTCGCGGCCGAGGCGCGCGACCTGGCCGACCACGGTGTCCGGCGAGCCGATCATCAGCTGGGCGGTTTCGATCCGCTCGTCGATGTCTCCGCCGGCGTGCAGGCGCGAGCGCTGGCGGACCGCGTCGCGCCCGTAATAGCCAGCCCGGGCGGCCGCCTCATCGGCGGCAGGGTTGCCGGCGCTCAGGCGCAGGCCGCCGGCGTGTCCGTGGGCCGCGGCCAGGGGTGCCCACTCATCGCGGGCCTGCTCGTCTGACTGCGCCACGTGCACCGCGATCCGGTAGAGCAGCTGATCCGGCGACGGCTCCCAGCCACGCTCGTGGGCAGCCTCGCGATAGACCCGGACCGATTCCCGCGCGCGATCCAGCGTGGTCACCGCGAGGCCGCCGCCGATCCGCCGGGCCGCTGCGAGTTCGGCCGCTTCGGGGCTCGAGATCGACATGAAGATCGGCGGATGGGGCGCCTGCACGGGTCGTGGCCAGATCGAGATCGTGCGGTACTCGTAGTAGCGCCCGAGCCAGCCGAACGGCTGCGGCTCGGTCCAGGCGCGGACGATGAGGTCGAGTGCCTCCGCGAAGCGCTCCCGCGACTCGGCCGGGTTGACGCCGTAGGTCACGTATTCGTTGGAGGTCCCGCGCAGCATGCCGGCGACCAGCCGCCCGCCGCTCAGCGTGTCGAGCATGGCGAACTCCTCGGCCACCCGCAGCGGGTTCTGGATCGGGATGTTCGAGCCGAGCAGCGCGATCCGCGCACGCTTGACCCGCTGCGCGACGGCCGCGGCCATCACCATCGGATTGGGCGTGAGCGAGGCGGGCGAGAAGTGGTGCTCGGCCACGGTCACCCAATCGAACCCGAGCTGATCGGCCAACTCCAACTGCTCGAGCGCGCGCGCCATCGAGGCCTGGGCCGATTCCGCCGAGTAGTCCGCGCCCGGCGCCGGCCAGCCGCCATGCGGGTGGCGGGGCTGGTAGGGCACGATCGAGAAAACGGCGGCCTTCACGTGCGCCGATTATTGGCCAAAGCTGACCATTCCGTGTTCCGCTGTCGGTGGGAGTGCATTCAGGTACTCAAGCTATGGCGCGGGAAAGCCGACAACCGGGGTGACCTCGATGAACCTGACGTGGACGCGTCGGGCTTCTCTGTACATAGAAAGGGACCTCATGAAGCTTGGCAAGATGCTCGGCGCGGGGCTTGCCACGCTCGGCAGCCTGCTGCTGATCGCTGCCCCGGCCGGTGCGACCACCGCCTCGGCCACCCTCACCGCCGGTTCGCTTGGATTCGCCGGAACGCCCGGAAACGTAACGTTTCCCTCAGCGGCGCTGAACGGCCAGAACAAGACCATCCAGGCTGCGCAGCCGCTGGACGTCGCCGACGCGACCGGCTCGGGCGCGGGTTGGAACGTCACGTCGACGTCGACGTTCTTCACCTCTGGGAGCAACACCCTTCCCGCCGGCGCCTTCCTGAGCTCGGCTCCGACGGCCACCTGCGACACCAACGTGACCTGCACGACCGCCGGCACCTCCACGGTCGCCTATCCGTACTTTATGCCCGCGGGCACGACGGCGCCGACCGCGACCAAGCTGTTCACCGCCCCCGCCGGCACTGGCATGGGTGACCAGACGCTGTCCCCGACCTGGAATCTCGGCATTCCCGCCAACGCCTACGCTGGTAACTACACCTCCACGTGGACGCTGTCGCTCGTCAGCGGACCGTAGGACGTATGAAGCGGCGAACGATCTGGCTGCTGGCCACCGCATGTGCGGTGGTCGGTGCCGTATCGGCTCCGGTGGCCGGCGCGGCCACCATCGGCGGCTTCGGCGCCCGGCCGGCTCATTTCAATCCGGCCAACCCGGCCACCAGGGCATACTTCATTCGCACGGTGTCCCGGGGTGGATCGTTCTCCGATCAGGTGATCGTGTCCAACAGCGCCGAGGAGCCCCTGACCTTGCGGGTGTACCCGGTTGATGGTCTGACCGGTGCGACCTCCGGTGTGGTCTACAGCAACCGCCAGGTTGCCCTGCAGGGAGCCGGACATTGGGTCACCCCTGCGGTTTCGCTTCTCACCGTGCCGGCCGGATCGCAGCAGACGGTGAGCTTCACCGTGCGGGTACCCAAGAACGCCGGGGCGGGCCAGCATCTGGCCGGTCTCGCCCTCGAGGACGTCCACTCGGGCAAGTCCACCGGCCGTTTCTCGGTGACCGAGGTGCTGCGCACGGTGGTCGGCGTCGAGGTGAACGTGCCCGGTGCCAGCCGGTCGCGCCTCAGTGTCCAGAGCGTTTCGATCGCTCCCATCCAAGGAACGACGTACCCGTCGGTCGTCGTCGGCCTGACCAACGCCGGCACCAAGCTGTGCAAGCCGTCGCTGTCGGTTTCGCTGAACGGCCCAGGCGGAGTGCAGCGGGCCACTCGGCAGCTCGACACCGTGCTGCCAGGGGACTCGATCCCATATCCGTTCGTTTGGCCGCACGCGCTGGGCGCCGGCAGCTACACAGCGAACATCACGGCCTCCGGATGCGGTCCGCGCGCGACCCTCCACGGCACGGCTTCCCTCGGCGTCAGCCTGGTGCGCAGCAGCGTGCCGGCGGGAACCGCGCAACCCCCGGCCGGCAGCACCATCCCATGGTGGCCGATCGCGCTTGTAGGGTTCGGCGGGATCTTGGTGGGGGCGCTGTTCGGACGCCGCCGTCGCGCCCCCGGTCCGGACTAACGAGGAGCCAACCGGGTGACGGGAAGCCGGCGAGCCCGACACGTTGTCTTGGTGGTGGCACTCGCCGCCGGTGCGCTGGCCCTGGGTCTGGTCAGCGCGCCGGCCGCGCGAGCGGCGGGCTGGACGGCGGAGACCTCGCCCGTCAACGCGCCGCTGCTCGCGGTGAGCTGCCCGGACTCGAGCGACTGCTGGGCGACGGGCGGGAACGCCGCGGGCGCCAAGATCGTCCACACCGCAAACGCCTCCGCGGCCAACCCGAGCTGGTCGACGCAGACGCCGCCGTCGGGGGCACTGGCCCAGTACAACGACGTCTCCTGCCCCAATGCGAATGACTGCGTGGCGGTGGGCAGCGTCGCGGTGCTGGCGCCGTTGATCGCCACCACCACCAACGGCGGCTCGACCTGGACGGCCCAGGCCGCGCCGCAGCCGCTGGTCGTCGCGCTCCAGGGCGTGTCGTGCGCGAGCGCCAGCAACTGCATCGCGGTGGGCGGTCTGCTCGGGACCTTCCCGGAGATCATCGCGACGACCAACGGCGGAACGACTTGGACGGCCCAGAGCGCGCCGGCCACCGCGGGAACGCAGCTGAACGACGTGAGCTGCCCGTCGATCACGGTCTGCTTCGCGGTCGGGGGCACGTCCGGCCTCGCCTCGATCGTGGCGACCACCAACGGCGGCGCGACCTGGACCACCCCGACGCTGCCGGCCGGCGCAGGCGTGGCGCTCCAGGCGATCGACTGCCCGAGCACCAACACGTGCTTCGCCGTCGGCAATGCGCTCGGCCACAGCGCCGAGATCCTGGCCACGACCAACGGGGGCGCGAGCTGGTCGCTTCAGAGCGACGGCGCGGGACAGCCGTTGGACGATGTGTCATGCCCAGATACCAGCGACTGCTGGGCGGTCGGCCCCTCCGGAACGATCGCTTCCACCAGCGACGGCACCACGTGGTCGACGCAGGCCTCGCCGACCAACAATCAGCTGTTCGGCGTGGACATGATCAGCAACGCCACCGGCAAGGCGGTCGGCGTGTCGGGCACGATCCTCGGCTACAGCGGATGCGCGTCGGGCGGGCTCGGCTTCACCCCGCCGAGCACCCTGACCTGGCCGAGCACCGCGCTAACCGGACGCGATCAGTCGATCACCACGCCGCTCACGCTCTCGCCCGACGACCAGACCGGGTCCGGCGCGGGCTGGAACCTGACCGCGACCTCGACCACGTTCACCTCGGGCGCTCACGCGCTGCCGAGCACCGTCGCCCAGATCACCGCGGCCAGTACCTCGGTGGTCAGCGGCACCTGTTCGCTGCCGGTCAACCTGATCGCCTACCCCTTGACGGTTCCCGCCGGCACTACGGCGCCGCCCGCGGTGAAGGTGTTCGATGCCGGCGCAGGCACCGGCGCCGGGCCGCTCAATGTCCAGCTGACCTCCGCGTTGAATGTCCCGGGCAACGCCCGGACCGGGACCTACACCTCGACCTGGACGCTGACGCTCGCGAGCGGACCGTAGGCGTTTGCGGGCCCCTCCAGGCGGGGAATGTGGCTGTGGTTCCCCGGAGGTAGGAGGTCGTGATGCGTCGTTCTCTCGCAGTGCTTGTCCTCGGAGCGGCCCTCGCTCTCGCTTCCGCCGCGCACGGGGCATCTGTACCGAGCGCCGGCTCGTTCCTGCTCACCGCGACGAGTCCGGGCGGTACCTACGCGCCGACCTTCACCGGCAACGGCATGCTCGGGGTCCGCGTGCCCCCGTCCGGCCAGGGCTACGCCGCCGGGACGGTGCCTGCTCAGTCCGAGCTGGCCGGCTTCTACGCGCAGGTCTCGGGCTCTCCGAAGCCGTCGGATAACGTCCAGCAGCGGGCGAACATCCCGACGTGGTCGACGCTCACGTTCGCCGAGAACGGGCAAACGTTCACTGTGCCGGGTCCGGGCGTCTCGAACTGGCGCCAGTCGATCGATCTGCACACCGGCATCGTCACGACCACCGCGCGCTGGACTGCCCCGGACGGTCGCGTCACCGATTTGACCTACCAGGTGCTGACCGACCGCGCCAGTCAGTTCGTGGGATTGGTCCGACTGCAGTTCACCCCGCAGTGGTCGGGGCCCGCCACGGTGACCGACGCGATCGACGGAACCGCCGACTCAACCGCGCAGCCCGAGCTGACCACGCAGGTGTCCAAGGGCTGGGACACGGCGGGCGACCAGGACTGGGTAACGATCGCCGCCGAGGGCACGAACATCCAGACGACCGTGGCGAGCCAGCTCGAGCTCAGCCCGAACGTCGTGGCTGCCAACACGCCGACCGACCAGACCACCGATCAGAGCGTCGGCCAGGCGCTGAGCTTCCCGGTCACGGCCGGCCAGACGTACACGATCACCAAATACGTCGGGGTGGAGAGCTCCCAGGACGAGGCGGACACCATGACGGCTGCCCGGGGGCAGGCATCGAGCGCGTTGTCCACCGGCTGGGACGCCCTGCTGCGCGCCAGCAACGCGGCATGGGCCTCGCTGTGGGCCGGTTGGATCGAGATCCTCGGCAATCCCACGCTGGCCACCGACGTCAACGCCAGCCAGTTCTACCTGTGGTCGAGCACGCGCGACGGCGTCGACTGGAGCATTTCCCCGGCCGGCCTGTCCTCCAACGGCTACGACGGCCACATCTTCTGGGATGCCGAGACGTGGATGTATCCGTCGCTGCTTGCCCAGCACCCGGATCTGGCCGCGGGCATGAACGCCTACCGGTTCCAGCGCCTGAATGCGGCCGAGCAGCACGCCGCGGCGACCGGCTGGGCCGGGGCGCGGTTCCCCTGGGAGAGCGCCCTGGACGGCACCGAGCAGATCCCCCCGCCGGTCACGGTCAACAGCGAGGGTCTCTACGAGCAGCACATCACGGCCGACATCGCGCTCGCCCAGTGGCAGTACTACCTGGTGACCGGCGACAAGAACTGGCTCTCGACGCAGGGCTGGCCGGTCCTGTCCGGGGCGGCCGCATTCTGGGCCTCGCGGGCCTCGCGCGGCAGCGACGGCAAGTACCACATCACCGGTGTCACCGGACCCGACGAGGAGAACCCGAACGTCAACGACGAGGTCTACACGAACGTCGGCGCGATACGCACGCTTCAGGACGCGGTCCAGGCCGCCCGCGTGCTGGGCATCGCCGCGCCGGCCAGCTGGTCGACGATCGCGGCCAACCTCGTGGTGCTGCGTCGAGGCGGGATCAATCCCGAGTTCTCCGGCTATCAGAACCAGCTGGTCAAGCAGGCCGACGTGACCCTGCTCCAGTACCCGTGGGGATATGAGCCCTCGCGGCAGCTCGCCCGCAACAACATCAACTTCTACGTCCCCCGCAATGACCCGGGCGGGCCCTCGATGAGCGACGCGGTCAACCTGATCGACAACGCTGCGCTGAACACGGCGGGGTGCGCGAGCTACGTGTACGTGGAGCGCAGCTACCAGCCGTTCCTCAAGGACCCGTTCCACCAGTTCTCGGAGACCCGCAAGGGCGGGGCGTTCACGTTCATGACCGGGATCGGCGGCTTCCTGCAGGAGTTCCTCTACGGCTACTCGGGGCTGCGCTGGAATCCGGGCAACGTCGGTCTGGACCCGAGCCTGAGCAGTCAGATCGGCACGATCGTGCTGCACGACCTGCGGTGGCGCGGACGGAC
>JAFAYP010000023.1 GCA_019240305.1 Solirubrobacterales bacterium | reverse complement strand
GCTGCGCCTCGAGGTCAGCGCGGCAGATGGCGAGAGCCACGAGCGCATGGAGCGAGTGATCGGCTCGCACCTGGAGCGCTTCGGCCGCCGCGACGGGCTGAGCGTCGCCTGGCAGTAAATCGACGACGCGCTAGGGAGCGAACCGCGCCCGCGGTTCCGTGGACGGCGACCAGGCGTGCCTTGTCGCCGCGGCGCGATCAGCCGCCCGCGCCGGTCTTCATCTTCATCCACTCGGCCTTGTGCGCTCGCTTGGCCGCCTGGTAGTCGTGCAGCGCCTGCGCCGAGTCGACGTCTCCGAGGGTGGGGTGTGAGGGCACGAGGCCCTGCGCTGCCTCGACCCCGAAGCGCTTGGCCAGTACCGCGCCGAGCGCCTTGATCTTCGTCTCGCCGAAGCCGGGCAGTCCAGCCAGGTTGGTGCGCAGGACACTGGAATCAGCGGGGTCGGTCCACACGCGGGCGGCGTCGCCGTCGTAGTGATCGCGGATGTGCACGGCCAGGTCGTGGACGCGCCGGGCCATCGAACCGGGGAAGCGGTGGATCGCCGGTCGCTCGCGGAACACCGGCTCGAGGTCGGCCGCGGCCAGCGCAGCCGCGTCAAGTGTGCCGACGCGATCGCGAATGGCCAGCGGCCCCGAGAACGCCTTCTGGACCGTCACCTGCTGGTCGAGCGCGAAGCCGATCAGGAGCGCCATCGGATCGGTGGCGATCAGCGTGTTGGCTTCGGCGGAATCGGTGAAATGCAGGCGATCGGGCATGCGCCGATCATAACCGGCGTCTACGGCCAGCCGTAGACGCCCACCGCGTGTTTCAGGGTGACCCGACCGCCTTCATGCCGCGGCTGCCTCCAGGGCATCGTCCACCGAGGCGGCCACATCTGCCCGCATGTTCTCCTCCATCATGCGCAGCGCGGCATCGGCCAGTTCGGCATCGATGTGGGCCACCGCCGTGCGCGGGATCACCACTTCGAAGTGCCGGACATACGCGTCCAAGGCGGAGTAGAGGATGCACTGCTCGGTCACCTGGCCGGTCAGGAGCAGGCGATCGACGCCCTCCTGGCGCAGCAGATACTCGAGCTGGGTCCTGTAGAAGACCGAGTGCCGGGCCTTGACCACGAACGGCGTGTCCTCAGGCGGAGCGATCGGTTCGATCAGCTCAGGCGCGGCGCCGGCCAGCGCGCGCTGGGTGAGCTTGTCGCGTCCGGCTGTCCAGTCGCCGTGGTTGTCGTTGACGTACACCGTCAACAGGTCCGCCCTGGGCGCCCGGTCGATCAGCTCACGCAGCGAGGGCAGCGCCTCGGCCACCGACTCCTTGAGCGGCTCGGCGTCCTCATGCTCATAGGGATTGAGCATGTCGATGACGATCAGCGCGGCGGACACAGAAGCCCACCGTACCCGGCTCCCTGACCCGTGGAACCGGGGGTATGAACGCGGACGGGCGCGGCCGCCCAAAGGGTTGACCGATACGGCCAGCGGGTACAAAAACGCTATGTCTACCGCAACTGGCACAACACGCACTGCACCCGCCCGACGCACGCGTGCACTGCGGCTCCCCCGCACCACCGGCGCCCTGAGCGGCCTCCTGATCATCGTGCTCGGGGTCTGGGGCGGGCTCATTCCGTTCATCGGCCCGTACTTCCACTACGCCTTCGGCGGGACCCAGACGTGGCACTACACCGCACAGCGTCTGTGGCTCGACATCGTGCCCGGCGCGGTGGCGGTCATCGGCGGCTTGATGCTGGTGAGCGCCGCGAGCCGCCTGGGTGGTCTCACCGCGGCGTGGGTCGCTATCGCGGCCGGCGTGTGGTTCGTGATCGGCCCGGCGGTCAGCATCCTCTGGCACCACTCGCTCTACGCCATCGGCGCGCCGCTCGGTGGCGCCACTCGGCAGATGCTCGAGTGGGTCGGTTACTTCTACGGCCTGGGCGCCGTGATCGTCGGATTCGCCGCGTTTGCGATGGGACGCTACTTCTCGCGCCCGCGCGTGGTCGAGGAAGCCCCCGTGGCTGCGGCCGACGCCACCGCCGCGCACGAAGCCGCTGTCGCGGATGATCGTGCCGCCGCAGGCGCGACCCGGCCGCGCCGCCGGTTCGGCCTATTCGGGCGTCGCCGCCGGCGTGACGCACCGGTCGACTCCGTCGACTGACCTAGGGGCAACTGGACGGCCCCCGAGAGCGCGCCCCGGGACGGAACCCGGAGCGCGCCTCCGCCAGCGTGCAGCCGTTTGGACATGCCTGACGCCGGAATCCTTGTCCCGATGGCCAATGCGTGGCCGCAGGCGCTGGCGCAGGATATCGGGCACGTGAGCTCGGACCTGATCGTCTCCTACGACGGCACCTCCAACGATGACGATGCGCTGGCCCTGGGCAAGATGCTGGCCCGCAGCGGGGCGAGCCTGTCCCTGGCCTACATCCGTCACTCCCGGGAGTTCGATCCGCGGCGGGAGGAGCTCGCCCAGCACGATGCCGAGCGACGCTTGGAGCAGGGCGCGGCGTGGTTGGGCGATCCGACGGCTCCCCGGCATGTGGTGTTCAGCGGATCGACCGGCGAGGGTCTCGAGCAGCTCGCCGAGGCCGAGCATGCGTCGATGATCGTGTTCGGCTCCGATTACCGAACGCCGCCGGGCCGCGCCGAGCCGGGCACGAGCGCGCAGCGCCTGCTGGAAGGCGGCCCGGTGGCCATTGCCGTGGCTGCCGCCGGACTGCGCACCGACGCGGGCGCGGTGATCGCCTCGATCGCGGTGGCCGCGCCCGATGGCGACCGTGCGGCGGCCCAGAGCGCCGAGGCGCTGGCGGCCAAGCTGGGGGCGCAGATCGTGGAGTTGGATGCGCCCAGCGGCCCTACCATCGACCTGATCGTGGTCGGGTCGCAGCCGAGTGCTTCGGCGCGCCGAATCACGCTGAGCGGCGCCACCCGGACCGCGCTGAACGCCGCCCGGGGATCGGTGCTGGTGATTCCCTCAAACAGCCCGATCCGCTTTTAGGGCAGAGCACTACACGCTGACGACGCCTCGCCAGCCGGCGTCAGTCAAACTTAAGGGGGTGGCCGAATCCTCTTCAGAGCAGTTGCCTGGGGTGAGGCTGGGCTTCGGGCAGGTCGCGCTCCGGCCCGCCGAGCTGGTCGAGGACGCCTCCGGCCAGGCCCGCACCTCATGGCGCTTCAGCGATCCGGCGCTCTCGGAGCTGCCGCTCGAGCGCCTGCTCGATGAGCTCCTGAATCGCGTCCAGGAGGCGCTGGGCGTCGACACCGTGGCGATCCTGCTCTACGACGAGGAGGCCAACGAGCTCGTGGCCCGGGCGGCGAAGGGAATCGAGGAGGAGGTGGAGCAGGGGGTCCGCCTTCCGATCGGCCAGGGCTTCGCCGGCCGCATCGCGGGCGAGCGGGTGCCGATCTTCATCGCCGATGTCGATCATGCCGACATCCTCAATCCGATCCTGCGCGAGAAGGGGATCTGCTCGCTGCTCGGCGTCCCGTTGATCGTCGAGGGCAGCCTGATCGGCGTCATGCACGTGGGCTCGCTGACGCCGCGGGCGTTCGGGCAGGCCGACCTGGCCGTGCTCCAGCTGGCCGCCGCCCGGGCGGCGCCGGCGATCGAGCGCGCGAGCCTGTTCGCGGCACTCCAGCACGAGCACCGGGTCTCGATGGTGCTCCAGCGCAGCCTGCTGCCCCAGCGGCTGATCGACGTGACCGGCGTGGGTGTGGCGGCGCGCTACCTGCCGGCGCGTGAAGAGGTGGGCGGCGACTGGTATGACGTGATCGAGCTGCCTCGGGGCAAGGTCGGGGTGGTGATCGGCGACGTGGTCGGCCATGGAATCGCGGCGGCGGCGCTCATGGGCCGCCTGCGCACCGCGCTTCACTCCTACGCGATCGAGAGCCACAGTCCGGGGCGCACACTCGAGCTCGTGGATCGCTTCGTGCACTCGCTGAACGAGCCGGCCATGGCCACGGCCGCCTACGCCGTATTCGATACCTACAGCTCGCAGGTCACCTACGCGACCGCCGGGCACCTGCCCCCGGTCGTCATCTCCGAGTCCGGCGCGCGCGCGCTCGAGGTCACACCGGCGCCGCCCCTGGGCGCCTTCCCGTACGGGCGCTGTCCCGAGCACGAGCTTACGCTGGGCAGCGGCGAGATGCTGTTCCTATACACCGACGGGCTGATCGAGCGGCGCGGCGTGCCGCTCAACCTCGGACTAGACGCGCTGGTTCGCGCGGTCCGCACCGCCAGGACGCCCGAGGAGGCGTGCGTGTTCGCCGTCGCCGATCTCGTGCCGGATGACGGCTTGCGCGATGACGCCGCGATCGTCGCTCTGCAGAACTCGGTGGTGCCAGCCGAGCTCCACCTGCGCCTTCCGGCCGAGCCAAAGACCCTGGCCCACGTTCGGCGTGTGCTGCGGCGATGGCTGATCGAGCGGGGAGCCGACGACGCAGACGTGGCCGAGGTGACGATCGCGGTCAGCGAGGCGTGTGCCAACGCGATCGAGCACGCCTACTCACCGTCACCGGCCAGCTTCGAGCTCGACGCGTCCGGCCAGGACGGGGAGATCACCGTCACCGTCCGTGACTCCGGCCGGTGGAGGGCTCCGCGGGGGGAGAATCGGGGGCGTGGACTATCGATAATGGTCGCCGCGATGGATGACGTGAAGATCGATAGGACAGAAACCGGGACGGAGGTTGTGATGCGTCGGCGCCTCCGAAACAGATGAGCCTGGCCGACGTTCAGCTCACGCTTGCCCCGAACGCGGTGGTGGCCCGCATCACCGGCGAGGTCGACATGTCCAACGCCGAGGAGATGGGAGCGACGGTGATCGGCGCCACGCCCACCGACGCTCAGGGCGTCGTGCTCGATCTCTCGGACCTCGACTACCTGGACAGCGCGGGGATCTACGTGATCTTCGGGATGCGCGCGAGCCTGCAGGCCCGGGGGCAGTCACTGGTCCTCGTGATTCCGTCCGGCTCGCCGGTCCACGATGTGCTGCGCCTGGCCGGCGCCGAGCGGCCGGGGGAGATGGCCGACTCGGTTGCCGATGCCCTGCGGGGATTCGACGGCCGCTCACCGGGCGGCGCGTAACCGCGCCGGCTAGGCCCGCTCGAGGGCGATCTCCTCCCAGTCGCCGCATCGGCGGTAGCCGACCTCGGCGTAGATCTTGTTCGAGGTCGGGTTGGCCAGGTCGGTGAACAGCATGCACCGCGTCGCGCCACCGGCGAGCGCGCGCCGGCTGGCCGCGGCCACCGCGCTGCTCGCGTAGCCCCGGCGCCGGAGCGGGGCAGGCGTGTACACAGGGCCTATTCGCACCGCCCCGGCCACGGGGTGATTGAGGCCGATCAGGGACGCCGGCTCCCCGTCCTCCCAACACAGCAGGCCCCCGTAGCGCAACCGATCGTCGACCACGGTTTCGACCTGGGCCGCGCCGACCAGACGGGCCTCGATGATGAACTCGCGCATCCAGGCGACCAGTAGGTCGCGCTCGTCGGGCTCGGGGAGGCGCAGCCTGCCAGGGGCTGGTGTGGGCGGGTCGTTCACCACAGTGAGGACGTGCATCGCCTCCTCGAAGGTCCGCCGGGGCTCGCCGCCGGTACGACGGGCCCACGCGGCGGCGATCGCGCGCGCGGTCTCGGGCACGCTGCTCACCCCGGGGAGCTCCGGATCGACCTCGAGCCAGAGGTCGACCAGCGTGTCGGCGTCGCCCGGCTCGAGTGGGCTGACGAGCAGCGGGAACGGGGGCGTGCGGAGCGCGGCGAATGCCACCTCGTCGTCGGCGTCGATGCCCATGGCGAGCAGCGGCGGCGGTTCCCGGTGGGCGCCGTCGAGCACGCTCTTCACGACCGTGGCCAGCAAGTTGCACTCCAGATGGGCGGCCAGGAGCTGCTCGGTGCGGGCCGCGAACTCCTCGACATCTCGGGTCACGACGAACCGCACGGCGACACTAGACCCGCTCGACCACCTCGTCGAACGGCTTGCGGTCCGCTCGCTCGATCCACTCGACGGCCTCCAGGCGCAGCGGATCGCGCGTGCGAGCCGGATAGCCGAAACT
>JAFAYP010000480.1 GCA_019240305.1 Solirubrobacterales bacterium | reverse complement strand
GCGTTCGGCCTCGTGATCATCCGCGAGGCGGTCGGCTGGCGGTGCGAACGCGCCGTGCAGATGATGAGCCTCCCCGCAGGCGATGCCGGCCGAGGCGGCAACCCCCGCCAGGACGCCGTCCGGTGCCGCCGGTAATGTCGTCAAAGTTGGTGTACGTGGCCGCGCCCCCCGGGGTGGTGGTGGCGGAGGCGGCTCGGTGGTCACACCGTCTCCGAACCCCTCGTCGGCCAGCGCGCGCAGGGCGTCGAGCACCTCGCGCGCCTGCGAGCCCGAGGCGCTCACCAGCAGCGCGTCGCCGAAACGGGCGCTGAGTGCGACCACGCCCGTCAGGCTGGTCGCCTTGACCGGCTGTCCGTCAGGCGCCTTGGCGACGCGGACGTCGGCGTCGAAGCCGCGCACGGTCTCGACGAACCGCGCCGCCGGCCGGGCATGGAGCCCGATCGCGTTCCGGACCTTTAGGGTGACCTGCTCCTCCGCCGCCGTCGCGGGCTCCGCCGAGTCGGCGGGCTCGGCGGCATCTGGGGCGCCGAGCTGTGAGGACTTCATGGCGAGCGCACCCCGCGCCTCGGCGGCGACCTCCTGAAGCGAGGCGCCACCGCCCGCCGCGGCGGCCGCCGCCACCGCGCCCTCGACCAGAGGCGCCTCGCTGAGCAGCACCCTTCCCGGCGGCTCCTCGAGCAGCTCGATCGCGAACTCGGCGCTCATCAGCGCGCTCCCCAGGTCCATCAACACCAGCACGCCGTCATCGGACATCACCCGCTCGATCGCCGCGCGCACGCGTTCGGCGTCTGTGCCGAGCACGGGGTGGGCGGGGTCCGAATCCTCGGTGCCGCCCGCGGCCTCGATGGCCAGCTCGGCGGAGGCCATCGCGCGGGCGAGCGCGACCACCCCGTGCGCCAGCTCTTCGCTGTGCGAGACGACGACGATCCCGACCACGTCAGAGCCCGTAGGCGCGGTGCAGGAAGTCGATCGGGTGCACCGAGCTGCGGCCGGTACCGTGGGTGATCTGCCAGCGGCAGGTCTCCGAGTCGCAGGCCACCGTGTCCGCCCCCGAGTCGCGGACCTGCGAGAACAGATCCGCCCCGACCGCCATCGCGATGTCGTATTTCTCGGCCTTCAGCCCGTAGGTCCCGGCGATCCCGCAGCAGCGCGCGTTCATCTCGCTCACCTCGAGCTCGGGGATGAGCGCCAGCAGCTCGAGCGCCGGCTTGCCGATGTAGTGGCCCTGCTGCTGGCACGGCGCGTGGTAGGCCACGCGCTCATTCACCGGCTTGAAGTCTGTCTTGAGCTCGCCGCGATCGTGCAGCTCGAGCAGCAGCTCGCAGATGTCGTAGGTCCGCTCGGCGACCAGGGCCAGATCCGGGTCGTTCTCCAGATCCAGGATCTCGCGCGCCTCGCGCTTGAGCATCAGCGTGCAGCTGGTGGCGTTGCCGACGATGATCGTGTCCGGATCGTCGCGCACGTGGGGCGCGAGGGCGCGGGCGAGCCGCAGCACGACCTTTCGCGCGTCATCGAACAACCCGCTCGACTGGAGCGGCAGCCCGCAGCAGTCCTGCTTGGGGACCTCGACGCGGAAGCCGTTGTGCTCGAGGATCTCGACCACCTTCTGTCCCTCCCACGGCTCGTAGTACTCGGTGCCGCAGCCGTGGAAGTAGACGATCTTGCGCCCGGTGGCCGGCGCGGCGTGCGAGCGGGCCCAGCGCGAGAAGCGCCGGCCGGCGAACTTGGGCGCGGGCCCGTTGCGGTGCACGCCGAGCGTTTTCTCGCCCAGGACGCGCAGGGGCCTGAAGCCCAGCGTGAAGTTGGCCAGCGGCGCGACCGGGGTCCCGGCGCGGCCCAGCCAGGTGGGCCGGGTGATGATCCGGTCGCGCAGCGGGATGCCCTTCTGCACCTTCAGCTTGTGGCGCGCCTGGGCATTGATCTCGGCGATCTTCACCCCCTGAGGGCAGGACATCGAGCAGATCCCGCAGCCCGAGCAGTAGTCGACCGACCACTCCACGGACGGCTCGTCGCTCACCCGGTAGCGCTCGGCCTGCGGGCCGGCGTACTTGGGTCCCGGGAACAGCGGCGTCACGTTCGAGACCGGGCACTGCGTCTCGCAGATCGTGCACTTCACGCAGTGATCGAGCGACCCGCGCAGCAGCTCGTCGATCGGGGTCGTGACCGAGCTCACGCTGCCGCTCCCGCGGGAGTTCCGCCGGCGCGCGCCAGCACCAGCTCGGCCGCACGCGATCCGCTGGCCAGCGCGATCCCCTCGCCTGAGGCCTCGCTCCACGGGACCGCGCCGGGGAGCGCGGCGCCCACGACCATCACGTTCTCCGCGCCCTCGGCGCGCAACTCGCCGTCGACCGCCACCCCCACGCGCGCCATCGGCTGCTCGGCCAGGTACTCGGCCACGAAGCGGGGCTCCCCGGGAGCGGGCAGCCCGCGCAGCGGCAGGCCGAGCACGCGCTCGTGGGTGACCCAGTGCGAGTCGAGCTCGATCGCGCCCGACGCGAACCCGCCGGCGGCGAGCACGAACCAGGGTGCGGCGTATCTGACATCGTGTCCGCCGGCTCGGGTGCTGACCGCGGCGATCGCCTGACCAGAGCGCTCGACATCGACCACCTCGGCGCCGATCACCAGGCGCCCGCCCGCGCGGCGAAGGGCGCTTCGGAGGATCTCGAACAGGCGCATGCCGGGCACGGACGGCGGCAGCGTGGGAATCTCGAACACGCGGCGTCCCAGCCGCTGCTCGAGATCCGACCACGCGCCGTGCGGATCGCGCGCGCCGAGCATCGCCGGCAGCCCCACCCGCTCGTCGGCCTGGAGCTTGATGGCCAGGCGAGCCGCGAAGGCCGCCCGCCAGCCCGCGTCATCGAAACGGCGGGCCAGCCCGAGCGCGTTCTCGTCGGCCCGCTCGACGTCAATGTCGATCTCGAGCCCACGCGCCTCGATCCCGGCCCGGCGCAGATTGCCCGCGCACAGCGACGCGTGGAAGTCACGCAGCGAGCGCGACCCCACCACGGCCACCCGGCCGGGCAGCGCCGCGTCGCCGCCGGCCATCGTCTCGGGCACGAGCGCCGAGGGGCGGAGCGCGCCGATCGCGCTGGGCAGCAGGAGGTTGCGGTCGAGCTCGCCCGCGTACCGGTAGCCGGGCAGCGGCCCCGCTTCGACGCGAGCCTTCAACCAGCCGAGCGACTCGGCCACCGCATCGGGGCCGAGCAGGGCGTACGGGTGATCCGCGCGCGCGGTCATAAATTCCGGCAGTGCCGCGGCCGGCGAGGCGACGCGATCAGGCGCGTAGCCGAGCACGTCGATCGTCCCCGGCGCCAGGTGAGTGGAGCCGACACCCTTGGCCACCACGCACACCCGCGCGCCGCCTTCGGCCAGCCGGGCACCGGCTACCAGCCCGGCCGTGCCCGCCCCGATCACCACCGCGTCGTAGTGCAGCATCCCCCTCACGCCGCTGACCGATCCCCGTCGCTCGATGGCGTGTGCGCCACGCCCAGCACCCCCTGAAAAATCCAATCATCAAGGCGCGCCTGGCGCAGCTGATCCCCATAGAGGATCGGCCAGATTCCCTTCCAGCGCTCCTGGAGGAAGTGCTGAAGCGCCGCGTCGGCCTGCTCGGCGCTGAGCCCGTCGAGGCCGTGCAGTACGCCGGTCGCGCGGTAGATGCAGAAGCCGCCCTGGCAGGGCCCCATCCCGAGGCGCAGCAGGCGGCGGATGTCGTCGAGGTTGGTGGTGGCGCGCCGGCGGATCGCGTCCTCGAGCTTGCCGCGCGTGACCATCTCGCATTCGCAGATCAGCTGCGCGCCTGACAGGTGCTCCTCCTTGCGCTCAAGCCGCTCGCCGAGCCGGTAGTGCTCGCGTTGTTCTGAGCCTGGGAGCGGCTCGGTCTGGGTGGTGCACGGGCGGTGCTCGCCAAGCTGGCGGCAGACCGCGTTCATGGTTTCCTCGGCCATCAGGCGGAAGGTGGTCAGCTTGCCGCCGGTGATCGTGACGAAGCCGGTGACTCCGTCTCGCTGGTCGTGATCGAGCAGGGCGTGGGCGCGCGTCACGTCTCGAGTCGATGTGTCGCTCGCCTTCGCGTCCTCGAACAACGGCCGCACGCCGGTCCACACGCGCAGCGCGCGGGCCTGGCGGAAGCCCGGGACGAGCTTCTCGCCGTCGTCGAGCATCGCGTCGACCTCCGACTCGCGAACCGTGTGATCGTCGGGGTCCCCGGTGTGCTCGTCGGTCGTGCCGATCACGCACACGGTCCGGATCGGCACGAGGATGTCGCCGTCGGTCGGCATCTGACAGCGGTTCACGCACGTGTTCACCAGCCGGTGGTTCATCGCGATCATGATCCCCCGGCCGGGGAGCACCCGGACGCCCTCGATCCCGGCCAGGTCGGCCACCCGGCCGGCCCAGGCACCGGAGGCGTTGACCGTCACGCGCGCCTCGACGTCGATCTCCTCACCGGTGCGCGCGCCGCGCACCCGGGCTCCCGTCACGCGGTCCCCGTCGCGGCGAAAGGCCACCGCGGCGTGGTAGGGCAGCACGCGGGCGCCGCGGTCCTGCGCGCCGTGGGCCATGGCCCAGACGGTCTTCCACACGTCGATGTTGGCGTCGGGCACCCGGAAGACGCGGGAGATGTCCGGGTTCAGGCGAGGCTCCTCGCGCAGGGACAGCGCCGGGTCGATCTCCTCGCAATCGACGCCGGTGGCCTGGCAGCCGTCTTTGAACCGGTCCGCATAGGCCGGGTCGTCCCACGGCGTGGTCACGAAGAACCCACCGATGTCCTCGATGCAGTCGGCGGCGATCCGCCGGAGGATGCGGTTCTCGGCGATGCACTCCTCGGCCGCCTTCGGGTCCTTGACGGCATAGCGCCCGCCCGAGTGAACGAGCCCGTGGAATCGCCCGCTCGTCCCCTCGGCGAGGTCGCCGCGGTCGACCAGCACCACGTCGAAGCCGCGCAGCGCGGCATCCCAGGCCACGCCGGCGCCGGTGGCACCCCCACCGATCACCAGGACGTCGGTGCTCAGCGTGGTCATCGCGTCAGCCTACCGGCTGGTCGAGGGCGGCCGGCCGGACCGCCCTGACCAGTCCTCGGGGGCGCGGCTCGTTTAGCTCGATGAGTCGAACCAGTCGAAGGTCCGCGTGACGGCGCGCTTCCAGTACTTGTAGTACTCGTCGCGCTTGTCCTCGTCCATGTTGGGCTCCCAGCGTTTGTCCTCGGCCCAGTTGTCGCGGACCTCCTGCTCTGAGTCCCAGAACCCGACGGCCATGCCGGCCGCGTAGGCCGCGCCCAGCGCGGTCGTCTCGGCCACCTGTGGGCGGATCACCGGCACGCCGAGGATGTCGGCCTGGAACTGCATGAGCAGGTCGTTGGCGACCATGCCGCCGTCGACCTTGAGCTCGTTGAGCGTGACGCCGGAATCGGCCTCCATCGCGTCCATCACCTCGCGGGTCTGGAATGCGGTCGCCTCGAGCGTGGCGCGCGCGATGTGCCCGGCGTTCACGTATCGCGTGAGGCCGGCGAACACGCCGCGGGCGTTGGACTTCCAGTACGGCGCGAACAGGCCGCTGAACGCCGGCACGATGTACAGCCCGCCGTTGTCATCGACCGACTGGGCGAGCTCCTCGACCTCGGGCGCGGCCTTGATCATCTTGAGGTTGTCGCGCAGCCACTGCACGAGCGCGCCGGTGATCGCGATCGAGCCCTCGAGCGCGTACACCGCGTCCTGATCGCCGATCTTGTAACAGACC
>JAFAYP010000357.1 GCA_019240305.1 Solirubrobacterales bacterium | reverse complement strand
GCCGCCGCCCCAGCGACCCCTCCCACCGCGCCGCCACCCACCCGCAGCCGCTCCGAGGAGCGCAACGCCGCCGTCCGGGCGACCCTCACCCCGCTCACACCCGGCGAGCGCCCGTGGGCGCTCAAGATCGCGGCAGCGCTCGCGGTCCTGATCGGCGGGGGCGACCTGGGCGTGGTGATCGTCAACGGCAGCTTCAGCGTCGGCAACGCCCACGCCGGCGGCAGTGGGGTGATCCTGTTCTCGGTGCTGATGCTCGTCTGCGCCGCCGGCATGTGGCAGCTGCGCTACTGGGCCGTGCTCGGATTCCAGGCCATCCTCGCCTTCGTGATCCTGTTCTTCTCGCTGCTGCTCCTGCGCGCCAACAACGTCCTGGCGGTCGTCGCGGCGCTGGCGGTGGTCGGCGGCGGCGGCTACCTCTTCTACAAGCTCGTCCGCGTGCTCAGCCGCCTCCAGATGCCGAAGCCCCCCGGTCGCGTCTGACGGCGGGCCTCCGGGCTGAGCGCCGCGCGGGTGGAGTGGGGTCGCCCTGCGCTGCGGAGCTCTGCCAGTACGGCGTCTCGCTGTGCTCGACGGTCACCTTCAGGCCGAGGTCCGCGCTAAAGGCCAGCGCGGGCAGCAGGTGATTCAGCACCTGTTCGGCGGTCATCCTGAAGACGCGTCCCCGATTTGAAACCTTCAGCCATCCGTCTCGGTCTCGGTAGTAGCGCTCCGTCACCCGCTTGCCGGTGAACGTGACGCAGTAGGTGTCGTTCGACTTCTTCACCGAGCGTGCCTCAATCGGGGCCTCCGTCCAGATTCCAGCCCGCGCACGCGGAGCGCCAAAGCCCCACCATACGCGGCAGCCGAGAAATCCGCACGTACCGACACGAGCAGCCGAACCCCCCGCTCAAGACGCCCTTCTATAGTCTCCGGCCGCATGCCAGACAGCACCTACGACTGCGTGGTGATCGGCTCGGGCCCCGGCGGCTACGTGGCCGCGGTCCGCGCCGCCCAGCTCGGAATGAAGACCGCGGTGGTGGAGTCCGACCAGGTCGGCGGCCGGTGCCTGAACTACGCGTGCATCCCGGCCAAGGCGGTGCTGCGCGTGGCCGACGTCCTCGCGGAGGTCAGAGAGGCCGCTGATTTCGGGATCAAGGTGGCCGACCCCGAGGTCGACTGGAGCGGGGTCATGGCTCGCCGGGAGAAGGTCATCAAGACCCTGACCGGGGGCGTGGCGGGGCTGTTCAAGAAGAACGGGATCGAGCTGATCCAGGGCGAGGGCTCACTCGCCGGCAACGGCCGGGTCAAGGTGAACGACGACACGATCACGGCCAAGACGATCATCCTCGCCACCGGCTCGGTCAAGCGACCGATTCCCGGCACCGAGTTCGGCGGGCGGGTGATCGGCACCGAGGAAGCCTGGGCCCTACCGGAGCGACCGGGCAGCCTCGCCGTGGTGGGCGCCGGCGCCTCCGGGGCCGAGATCGCGTCGGCCTACGCGCGCCTGGGCACACAGGTCACGCTGTTCGAGGCGCTCGACCGCGTGCTTCCCACCGAGGACGCCGACATTTCGAAGCTCGTCGACCGCGGCCTGGGGCGCCAGGGCATCACGATCCACACGGGCACGTTCGTGGAGAACATCGAGTCGACCGAGTCGGTGTGCCGCTACACCCACGGCGATAACCAGGGCGAGGCCGACTGGCTCATCATCGCCACCGGGCGCGGCCCGGACGTCGAGGCCCTGGGGCTCGACGCGGCCGGCGTCACTCGCGGCACCGCCGGCCTGATCGAGGTAGACGGCCGGTTGCGCACCCAGGCCGACGGCGTGTATGCCATCGGGGACCTGGTCCCCGGCCCGGCGCTGGCCCACAAGGCCTCCGACGAGGGCGTGATCGCGGTCGAGGACGCCGCCGGCCTCGAGACCCACCCGATCGAGTACCCCGACGTCCCTCGCGCCACGTTCTGCACGCCGAACGTGGGCAGCTTCGGGCTGACCGAGGAGCAGGCTCGCGAGCAGGGACACGACGTGGTGGTCGGCAAGGTCCAGTACGGCGCGGTGGGCGCCGGCACCGTGTACGGGGACCGCACCGGTCTGGTCAAGATCGTCGGCGAGAAGCAGTACGGCGAGCTGCTGGGCGGCCACATCGTCGGTACGCGGGCCACCGAGCTCATCCAGGAGCTCGTCAACGTGCGGACGCTCGAGGGCGGCTACCCGGAGGTGGCCCGGATCATCCACGGACATCCGACCCTGTCGGAGGCGGTCATGGAAGCCGGACGCGCGGCCGACGGGTGGCTCATCCACGGATAGTGGATCTCGCGCCGACGCAGCCAGTCTTCTATTACGACCTCGGCAGTCCGCGGTGCTACATCGTCGCCGAGACGGTGATGGCGACGCTCCCGGTAGTGCCCGAATGGGAGCCGGTCCTCGGCTCGGCGCTAGAAGCTCTCGATCGGCAGCAGATCGACCGTGCCGAGATCGAGCGCCACGCCGCCGCGCTCGGCCTGCAGCCGGTCAGGTGGCCGGCGACCTGGCCGCCGGACACCAGCCGGGCGGTGCTGGCCGCGATCTACGCCAAGCGGATCGGACGCGCCGTGGCCTTCTCACTGGCCGCCTTTCGCCAGGCGTTCGCCGGCGGGCGCGATCTCGGCGATGAGAACACGATCCTGATCGCCGGCGCGGCGTGCGAGATGCACCCAACCGCGCTGCGCAAGGGGATCGAGCTCGCGAGCACGCAGTCCGCGCTATCCGCGGCCAACCGCCGGGCCAAGCTGGCCGGCGTGAGGACGCTGCCCGCCATCCAGATCGCCGATCGCGTCTACCAGGGTCCCGACAGCGTCGCCCGCGCCACCCAGGCCCTGACGAAAGACCCCGTATGAAGGCCAACCGCGCCTACGAGCTGATCGTCTCCCGCGGCGGACGCGAGCCGGCCTTCCTATCTGACCCCAAGCGCACCGACCGCATCGAGATCGTCTCGATCGACGACGGCGAGGTGATCCTCTACTGGAATCTCGGCGCCAAGGACGCGGTCAAGCTACTGAAGCTCCTGCGGTTCGATCTGGCCAACCTCGACGC
>JAFAYP010000236.1 GCA_019240305.1 Solirubrobacterales bacterium | reverse complement strand
CGGCGAGCACGTCGTCGATCGCCGCGTTGGCCCGGTCGTCCTCGGGGTCGAGCACCGCCGGCCCGAGCGCGGCGAGATCCACATCCACCGGCGCATCACTCTCGAGGACGCGCGCAATTTCGCCTGCCAGCTCGCGCGCGAGGACGTGCGTACGTGAGGCGGGTCGCGGATTGCCCACCACGGTGACGATCCGCGGACTCATCGCGCCACCGTCAACCCGCAGCCGCGAAGCTCGTCGCTCAGCCGCTCATGGCGCCCGCCGGCCACGAGCCTGAGCTCGCTGACGCCCACGGCGCGGAGCAGGCCGGCCACCGACGCCGCGTCGATCGGCTCGTCGCGGACGCACGCGATCGGAGTTGGCTGCTTTGGCTTGGCGTAGATGATCACCCCGGCACCGGCGCGGGCGATCTCACTCGTGGCGTGGTCGAGCCGGCTGCGGCAGTCACACAGCAGTGACCCGAACGCGTCCCCGAACAGGCACCCGACGTGGACGTGGACGAGTGGGCTCTCGCAACTCGCCGGATCGCCGTGAACGAGCGCGACGGTCGGCGGATCGTCGGCGGCCGGTGCGTAGCCGACGGCACGAAACGCGGCGCCTCTGGTCGGGAGGCTGCAGCTGATCGAGAGCTCGCCGGCGTGACGGGTGATCCATCCGCTCCTCAGCTCCGCCGCGGGAGCGACCGGCAGCCTCCTGAACCGCTCATCCGCGCGCGCGTCACGCAGCGAGGCGGCCCGGCCGCGGCGATCGAGGACAGCGCAGAGCGCGACCGCGGGGGCGCGCCCGCTCAGTCGCGCCAGCTCGAGCGCCGCGGATGGCCCGTGCTCGGGTGGCTCACCGACGAGTGCCGGGTAGACATGCCCCGGAATCGTGAGATCGCTCGAGCGGCTGTCGGGATCCGCCGCGACCCGCATCGTCAGCGCTCGATCCTCGAGCGACCAACCGCCCTCGATACCGGCCGTCGCGTCGATTGGGGCGGTGAGGGCCAACTCGCCAGGCGGGCCCGCCCCCCGCCAGGGAGCAGGCAGCGCGAGCCGTCGCGCCACCGGCTCGGGCAGGCCGAGGACGACCATGCCGCGGCCAAGCTCGTGCAACCGCGCCAGGCGCGAGGCGTCGACGCCGTCGGCGGGGCAGGCCAGGAAGATCGTCCCGTCCCCCTCTTCGCCCACCAGGACGATGTCGCGCTCGGCGAACCGCGCGGTCGCCTGCTCGAGCGTGCTCATGCCGCTCGCAAAGACGCGTAGCTTCCCCGGTAGTGCAGCAACGGTCCACGTCCCTGCTCATCCGTGAGGAGGGCGTGGAGACGCCCGATCACGATCTCGTGATCGCCGCCGTCGAGGCAGTGCTCGAGCTGACAATCGAGCACCGCCAGCACGCCATCCAGGTGTGGATTTCCCGACGCACCGAGCCGGAAGCTCACGTCCTCCCAGCTGACCGCAGCGCCTCGCCGGGCGAAGTTGGCCGAGAGCGCCTCCTGGCCCTCCGCCAGCACGTTGATCGCGAACGCCTCGCGCTCGCGGATCGCGGCCAGGGTCTGGCTCGATCGCTCCAGGCAGACGAGGAGCAACGGAGGCGTCAGCGACAGCGAGCTGACCGCGCTGGCCGTGGTGCCAACCGGGACATCATCTTGTTCGAGGGACGTCACGACCGTGACCCCGGTGGCGAAGTGGCCGAGTGCGCGGCGCACATGCGCCGGGGAGATTGCGCGGCCTTCAAGGACCGTGGTTCCGGTTCCCATCACCTACAGCTGCCCGTGGTTGGGGGGAAGCTCGCCGTTCAGCATGAAGTTCCCGACGTGGTGGTACTTCCAGTCGACGGGATCGTGGCTGGCGTGGGTTCGGGCATTGCGCCAGTGGCGGCTGAGGTCGTAACGCTCGTCTACCGCGCTCGCGCCGCTCAGGGCGAACAGGTCGCTGGCCACCTCCACCGCCACCTCGGAGGCAAACGCCTTCGCCTGCGCGATCGCGATCGATCCGCGCGCGGCGGCGGCCGCGTCCACCGGCCGGCGCCCGACCTTCTGTTGCGTCGTCGCTGCATCGGCGAGCAGCGTCTCCGCTGCTCTGACGCGGGTCGCCAGGCGACCGTAGCGACCGATCGTGTGGACGTCCGTCGCCGCGGTGGCCGCCCAGCCGGCGCGCGCGGCCTCGAAGAACGGCCGCGCTCGGGTGCGCACGAAGTCGCCCGCATCCCGCAATGCGCCGCCGGCGATTCCCACCTGAATGGCCGCGTGGACGAGCTGCGCGCGAGCGCCCAGCTGCTGGGGAACCTCAAACGCCTCGTGGTAGGGAATGACCAGCTCGGGATCGACCGCGACGTCGACGAACGTCGCGCTGCCGCTGACCGTCGCGCGCTGGCCCATCGTGTTCCAATCCTCGTCGAGCTTGACGCCATCGGCGTCCCGTGGAACGAATGCCAGAACCACGCGGTCCTGGTCATCGAGTGCGCTGACGGCGAGCCAGCGCGAGGTGAGCGCACCCGTGCAGTAGTACTTGCGGCCGTCCAAGCGTCGGCCGTCGCGCAGCCGCGTGCTGAGATCCTGCGCGTGCTGGCCGCCCCGCTCGGCGAGCGCGTTGCCGAGCCGTCCGCCCGCGAGCACCTCACCGAACAGCTGCCGTTGCTGGTGATCGCTTCCCCACAGCGCGAGCACGTCGATCATCAGGAAGTGACCCTGTGGGACCTGCGCGATCGCGGGATCGACCCCGGCGATCGTGCGGATCACCTCGGCCAGGGTGACCATCGAGACATCCGCTCCCCCGTGCGCGCGCGGCACGGTGATCGCGAGCAGACCGCTCGCGTCGAGGTCGGCGAGCTCCGCAACGGGCACCGCACCCGAGCGGTCGCGACCGACCGCCCCAGGCGCGATCGCACCGGCGAAGCGGCGCGCGGCGAGGACCGCCTCGGCGTCGGTGAGAAGCGCTGGCGGAGCGATCGCGGTGGCGGTCATCCGGCCACCGAGAGGGCGGGGTCGGTTTCCGAGAGACCGACCGATGGATCCGGAACCGCATCGGCGTCAAGCCCATTCTCGCGCTCAAGCTCGCGCACGATCGGCAGCACCTCCTCGCCGAAGCGCTTCACCTCCTCGTGGTAGTGCAGGAAGGCGGTCAGGATCAGGTCGACGCCGAGCTTGCGGTATTCGACGATCCTTGTGGCGACCTGCTCGGGGGTCCCGATGAGCTGGGTGCGAAAGCCGTCGTTGTACTGGACAAGGTCCTCGAACTTCGAGTCAGCCCACATCCCCTTCTTGTCGGGGGTCGATTGGCCGGCCTGCTGGACCGCTGCACCGAAGCCCTCGACCGCTTCCACGTGCGCCTTGGCGATGATCTCTCGCAGCGTGTCCTGCGCCTCGCGTTCGGTGTCGCGGACGATCACGAACCCGTTCAGGCCGAAGCGTGGGCCGTCGGTGCGGCCGGCCTCGGCGGCGATCCGCCGCAAGTCGTCGAGCTGCTCGCGTACGCCGTCGAACGACTTGCCATTTGAGAAGTACCAATCCGACAGCCGACCGCCGTTGACTCGGGCAGCGGTCGAATTTCCGCCCTGGAAGATCTCCGGATGCGGGCGCCCGGGCCAGGACAGCGGCTTGGGCTTGAGGCTGAAATCGCGGATCCGGTAGAAGTCGCCGGCCAGGTTCGCCTGATCCTCGGTCCAGATCCGCTTCAGCGCGAGGATGAACTCGGCGCTACGGCGATAGCGCTCGTCGTGCTCGAGCCAGGGTTCCCCAAGTTGGCGGAACTCGTCCTTGAACCAGCCCGAGACGACGTTCACCGCGACCCGCCCGCCAGAGAGATGGTCTGCCGTGGCTACCCACTTCGCCAGCACGCCGGGATGCCAGAGCCCGGGGTGAACCGCGGCGATCAGCTTCAGGCGCTCGGTGGCGAGCAGCAACGCCAGGCTGAAACTCGTGGACTCGTGCTGGTACTCGGCTCCATAGCTCGCGGTGTACCGGACCTGGCTGAGCGCATAGTCGAACCCGGCGCGCTCGGCGATTCGCGCGAGCTTGCGGTTGTAGGCGAACGACCAGTCCGTGCGCTGTTCGATCGTGCTCGTGACCAGACCGCCGCTGACGTTCGGCACCCAGTAGGCGAACCGCAGCGGCTCGGTGATTGGATCGGTGGGCATTGATCAGACCTCCACGGTTTCGTGATCAGGGGTTTCGGAAGCCAGCAGACCCCGGCGCCGCAGTACCGGCAGCACGCCTTCGCCGACCCGGTAGGCCTCCTCGAGGTGCGGATAGCCGGACAGGATGAATTCGTCGATGCCGAGGTCGTGGTACTCGGCGATGCGGTCGGCGACCTCCTCGTGGCTGCCGACAAGCGCGGTCCCGGCACCGCCGCGCACGAGTCCGACGCCGGCCCAGAGGTTCGGGGAGACCACGAGCGCGTCGGTCCGGCCGTTGTGCAAGGCGGACATCCGGCGCTGGCCTTCGGATTGCGAGGCTCGTTGGATCGCCTGCGCGCGGTTGATCGCCTCCCGATCGAGGCCGTCGAGGAGCCGCTGGGCGGTCGCCCACGCCTCCGATGAGGTGTCCCGCGCGATCACGTGAAGACGGATTCCGAACCGCAGATCGCGTCCGGCGCCGTCGGCGCGCCGGCGCACGCGATCGAGCTTTTCCGCCACCGCCTCAGGCGGCTCACCCCATGTCAGATACACATCCGCGTGGGCGGCGGCGACACCGAGAGCCGCATCCGAGGAGCCGCCGAGATAGATGTCGGGCCATATCGGATGCGGCACGATCTGTGCATCGCGCACGTCGTAGTGCTCTCCGACGAAGTCGACGCTCTGTCCGCTCCACAGCTCGCGGAAGATCTGCATGAACTCTGCGGCCCGGGCGTAGCGAGCGGTCTTGCCTAAGTGGTCGCCGAAGCGTCGCTGCTCGACGTCATCGCCACCGGTCACGAGGTTGAGGAGCAGGCGCCCACCGGAGATGCGCTGGAACGTCGCCGCCATGTGCGCCGACAGCGTCGGCGATTGGAGTCCCGGTCGGAATGCCACCAGGAACTTGAAGCTCTCCGTGAGCTGCGTCAACGCCGCGGTCATCACCCATGCGTCCTCGCACCACGAACTCGTTGGCGTCAGCGCCCCGGCGAAACCGAGACGCTCGGCGGCTCCCGCGATCAGGCCCATGTAGCCGACGTCGGGAACTCGCTCGTCGCCGCCCAGCACCCGGCTGCCGGCCGCGCCAACCGCGTTGCCAAGGCTCAGGTCGGACCGGGAATCGCCGTTGGTCGGCAGGAACCAGTGCATGATCACGCCCATGGCGCCTCAGGATGCTGGCTGTCCCCGGAGGCGGTCAAATAGGCATATCCGAGGCCGTGATAGGTTATTTCTACAATCTCAATTGATTCAGTAGACTAAACCGTCCCGTGCCCCGAGAACCCGACTGTCCCCCATGCGCACCGAGCAGCTCGAATATGTCGCCGCCGTCGCTCGGCTGGGGTCGTTCCGGAGCGCTGCCGAACAGCTCCACATCTCGCAACCCGCGCTCAGCGAGACCGTGCGCAAGCTGGAGCGAGAGCTCGGCGTAGACCTGCTTGACCGCCACCGGTCCGGTGCGAGGCTAAGCGACGAGGGCCGCGAGCTCCTGCCCCACATCGTCAACGTGCTCGATGCGCTCGACGGACTGCGCCGCGCCGCTGACGATCATCACCACACCGTGCGCATGGTGCGCGTCGGAACCGTCAACGCGGGCACGGTACGGCTGCTGACCCCGACGATCCAGGCGTTCCGCAACGGCCATGACTCGACTCAGGTCGAGGTTGTCGGCGCGCAGGAGGCCGAGATCCACCGCGGGCTGCGGGACGGGAGCCTCGACCTCGGGCTGATCACCTGTCTCGCTGACGACGACATGCCTCCCGAGATGCAGAGCACGCGGCTACTCAGCGGCCGTGCGATCGTCTGCGTGCAACCCGACAGCCCGCTCGCCCAGCTCGACGCGGTCGGCGTGGACGATCTGCTCTCAGTGCCGTTGATCATGATGCGCGCCGGGTACCTGATGCACCGGTTGCTCCACCGCCTGCTCGCTGGGCGGACACCTTCGGTTTCATACTCCACCGACGGCGCCGAGATGGGCAAGCTGATGGTCGCGGAGGGGCTCGGCGCGGCCCTGCTTCCGGATTTCAGTGTGGTCGGCGACCCCCTCGAACGGGGCGGACAGATCACGTGGCGCCGATTGCGCGACGATGACACCGAGGTGTGCCTGGTCCTCCGGCGTCCGCGCTCGGGGGCGCACCCACGGGCCGCGCGCGCGCTGCACGCGATGTTCGTCGAACGCGCCCGCGCGCTCGAGGGGCGCGCACAAGTCGATCAGGCGTCGGCACCTCTGGACAGGACCAAGGCCGCCCGCTCCGCACCCTGACGCCGCGCGTAACGCGACCCGCAGGGTCGGGGCCTTTGCCTACACCGAACTGCTCGGACAGGAAACGTGTGCGCGCGCCGATTAGTTTTCGGCCCTCGCACAGTTCCAACACGGAGGAGGTCAACCCGAAGGAGGCCAGATGATGAAGGTCGGAACGGAGCAGGAATGGCAGGCGGCTCGCAGGGAGCTTCTCGCGGCCGAGCGCGAGCTCGAGGCACACGCGGAGCGGGTCCAGCAGCAGCGGCGGGCCCTGCCGTGGGTGCCGGTCGAGGGGTATCCGCCCATGGGAGCGACTTCCTGTTCGACTACGGCTACGCGTTCCGCCGGGAGGAAATGCCGGGGATCGTTCGCGAGGAGTTCGACATGGGGCAGCTGCTCCGAGAGGCGCCGCAATGGCTGCGCGACTACCGCGACGAGGTCGGGGCGCCGGACCTCAGGTCCGCGGTTTCGGTGAGCGCGGGCTGGAGCGTGTTCGCGACGCGCGACGGCGCCGCCTACAACACCTACCGCGTGTATCCCCATTCGCGCATCATCACGCCGCTGTTCTCCGGGCTGCTCGAGCTGCTGCCGCCAAGCTGACCCCACGCAAGCCGGGTCGCTGCGGTCACGAGTGCGCTCAGGGCGGTCGGCCTCGAAGTGCTCGGGTCCGGGCGAGAGCGGGATTGGTCTCGATCGAGGAGCAGAGCTGGGAATCGTTCTCGGCGCCTTGAGCTGGAGCGCCATGGCACACCGATCCCAAGCGGTGGTGGGGCGACCCGCGCCCATGAGTCCTTCCCCGCGGTGAGCTGCTGACGGTTTATGCCGTCTGAGCCGCCTTTACAGGCCCCAGTTCTGCTTGCTCAAAGCGCTCGAGCAGCGCCCGGATATCGGCGCGGCAGGTCCCGCAGCCGGTTCCGGCGCGGGTGTGCTCTCCCACCTCGCGAACGCTCTCGAGCCGCCTCTCACGGATTGCCGCAACGATCTCACCCTGCGTCACGGCCATGCACGTGCAGACGGTGGCGACCGGGTCCTCCTCGCACAGCGTCGGCGCCTCGACACCTGCCGGCATCGGCTCGAGCAGGGCGGCGGGCAACCCGCTGCCCCCGGCCAGGTGGCCGCGCAGCGCGTGCGCATCGCGCAGATCGCCGAGCAGGATCGTGCCGACGAGCTGGTCGTCCCGCATCAGCAGCCGGCGGTAGCGCCGCCGGCGGGTGTCGAGCGTGACGATCTCGTCATCGCCGGCCTCCGCCTCGGCGCGACCGCCGCAGAACAACTCCACGCCGGCGACCTTCAACGTGGTCGCGGGGATCGCCCCGCGGAAGGCGGCGGGCGCGCCGGCCAGCGACGCACCGGCGACCTTCGCCTGCTCGAGCAACGGTGACCATAGTCCGTAGACGACGCCACGGTGCTGG
>JAFAYP010000195.1 GCA_019240305.1 Solirubrobacterales bacterium | reverse complement strand
GCACGCCCGAGTCGGCAAACTCGGCGATATGGTCGAGTTGGTCGTTGGGCTCGAACAGGCTGCTCACGGCGCGCGGAGCCTAACTCGTTTGGCCACTAGAGCCGCCGATAGCGCGCCTCCATCAGGGAGTAGGTCGCGAACACGATCAGTCCGGCGGCGGCCAGCCCGAGCAGCCAGGGCCCGTATGGCTCGTGGTGGACGCGACCCAGGGCCCCGTCCAGCCCGACGGCCTCGTGTGGGTTGAACTCGATCGCGGTCTTGACCACGAAATAGCCGATCAGCCCGAACACGATCGCCCGGGCGGTCAGGCCGACGCGCCCCAGGACCATGAACGAGCGGTACTGCAGGTCGCTCATGTCGGAAATCTTCGCGTCCTCGGCGAAGCTGCCACGGCCGGCGTCGTAGATCTGGTACAGGCTGATCGCGATCAGCACGGCGCCGGCCACCCCGACGATCACCGCGCCCCCCGGCCAGCCGAGGATGCCGGAGGCGGCCTGCGACGGGCCACTCGATCCACTGCTCGAGCTGCCGAGCAGGATCTGCACGGCCACCGCGAAGAAGGCCAGGTACACGACGCCCCCCGCCGCGTTGGCCACCCGGTCCTTCGGCTCGGGATCGCCGCCCCCCTCGGGACCGCGCCCGAAGCCGGCCTGACCGAGCTTCCAGAGCGCGTAGGCCAGCAGGCCGACCGCCGCCACGGCGACCGCGATACGGCCGAGGGGCGCGCGCGCGATCAGGGCCAGCGCGCCCTGCTGGTTGGGGGCCGCCGGAGCGGCGCCCGCACCGACCGCCAGCGCCAGGGCGATCGCGCCGACGACGCCGTAGGTCACCGACCGCGTCACGAACCCGGCGCGGACGGCCCAGCGGAACGGACGGGAGCGCTCCGCGGCCGGCGCGTCGCGCTCCACCTCGATTTCGTTGTGATGGATTGTGGAGCTTCGGGTAGGTTCGCGGTCAAGCGGGCGCCGCATGTGGTTCCTTTACCGGCTCGTCCTGGGAGCCAGAGGAGAGGGAAGATCCCGGAGGTAGGGCCCGGGCATGCGGTGCTCGCGTCTAGCTCCCATGGCGCGTCAGAGAGCGGCGGCCAGCGCCTCGGGACTGGTCACGGGTGCCTGGCAGATGAAGTGCTCGCAGACGTACGCGGCCGCATGGCCGTCGACCGGCTCGCGGCCGTCGAGCAGCGGCACGCCGTCGGCGTCGCCCGTGGCCAGCACGAGATGCGGGCGGTAGCTGCCGCGGACGACCTCGAGCAGCCGGGCTGCTTCCGGCTGGGGCCCGACGATCGCCACCTCCTTGACCGGAGCCATGTAGAAATCGGCCGCCCGGAGGAGATGGCCGAAGGCCTGGGGATGGCGGGTGGCGAGCGGGAACAGCAGCCGGAGCACGCCGAGTGCGTGGCGCTCGTAGGAGCCGTCGCCGGAAAGCAGGGCGAGCCGCAGCAACCCCAGGGCGGCCGCCGAGTTACCCGACGGGACGGGCGAGTCCTCCATGTCCTTACGCCGCGCGGCCAGCGGCTCGTGGTCGTCGGCCGTGGTGTAGAACCCGCCTCGCTCGCGATCGGAGAAGCGCTCGATCATCGCGTCGGCCAGCGTTGCCGCCTCCTCGTACCAGGCGGGATCGCCGGTCGCCTCATAGAGCCCGAGCAGCGCCTCGAGCAGGAACGCGTGGTCCTCCAAGTAGGCCGCCAGACGGCCCCGGCCGTCCTTCCACGTGCGCAGCAGGCGACCCTCCGCGTCGCGCTGCTCGGCGAGCAGGAACGAGGCACAGTCCACCGCCCCGTTCACGTAGTCCGCGCGCCCGAGCACCGCTCCGGCCTCGGCCAGCGCAGAGATCATCAGCGCGTTCCAGGCCGTGAGCCGCTTGTCGTCGAGGCCCGGGCGGACCCGGGCGGAGCGGGCGTCGAGCAGCCGGGCGCGAATCCGAGGCAGCTCGTCGGGCTCGGGACCGCGCCCTTCGAGGATCAGCGCGTGCTCGAAAGGTCGTGGGCGGAAGTAATCGAGGGCCGGCTCGGCCAGCTCGCCGAGCACGTCGCGGAGCTCCTCGGTCGTCCACATGTAGAACTTGCCCTCGACGCCCTCTGAGTCGGCGTCCAGCGCCGAGCAGAACCCGCCCTCGGGACCGCGCATCTCGCGCAGCGCCCAGTCCAGGGTCTCGCAGCACACCCGCCGGAAGCGCTCGCGGCCCGAGACCTGCCAGCCGTGCAGATAGGCGCGCGCCAGCAACGCGTTGTCGTAGAGCATCTTCTCGAAGTGCGGAACGGTCCAGGTGGCGTCGACCGAGTAGCGGGCGAAGCCGCCGCCGACCTGGTCGTAAATGCCGCCCCGGGCCATCGCCTCGAGCGTCCCCAACGACATCTCGTGCTCGCCGCGGGCCAGCAGCAGCTCGATCACGGACGCAGGCGGGAACTTGGGCGCCCGGCCGAACCCGCCGTTGGTTCGGTCGTAGGTGCTCCACAGCGACACCAGCGCGCTCCGCACGAGCTCGTCCTGGATCGGCTCGACCGAGGGCTCGAGCTGCTGGCTGGCGCTCAGCGCCTGCACCATCCGGGGGGTCTGGGCGAGGATCTCCTCGCGGCGGTTCGACCACGCCTCCTCGACGCCGTCGAGCACCATCCGCCAGCTCGGCAGTCCGTGGCGGGACTCCGGCGGGAAGTACGTACCGGCGTAGAAGGGCACCCCGTCGGGGGTGAGGAACGCGTTGAGCGGCCAGCCGCCGTGCCCGGTCATGGCCTGGCAGGCCTCCATGCAGATCGCGTCGATGTCGGGGCGCTCCTCGCGGTCGACCTTCACGCACACGAACCGCTCGTTCATGACCGCGGCGACCTCGGGATCCTCGAAGGACTCATGAGCCATCACGTGGCACCAGTGGCAGGCCGAGTAGCCGATTGAGACCAGCAGCGGACGGTTCTCCGCGCGCGCTCGCGCGCGGGCCTCCTCGCCCCACGGATACCAGTCGACCGGGTTCTCCTTGTGCTGCAGCAGGTACGGCGAGCTCTCGCCCCCGAGGCGGTTCGGCACGGACCCAGGCTACCCCGTGGCCGCCAGCGGGAATACGCCCGGATTGGAGCGGCAATACGCTGTATCGACCCCCAGGACAGGAGGAACCAGTTGCCAGCACACCGCGACTCGATAACGGCGCCGGGCGCCCCGGAGGCGGTGGGGCCCTACGTCCACGCCGTCCGCGCCGGCCAGCTGCTGTTCTGCTCGGGGCAGATCCCGCTCGATCCCAAGACCGGCGATCTCGTCGGGGCCACCGCGGCCGATCAGGCCGGGCGCTGCCTGGAGAACCTGGCCGCGGTCTGCGCGGCGGCCGGGGCCACGCTGGGAGACGCGGTGCGTCTGACCGTGTACCTCACCGACATGGGTTCGTTCGCGGGAGTCAATGAGGTTTACGAATCGTTCTTCGAGTCCGACCCGCCGGCCCGCGTGGCGATCGCCGTGGCCGGATTGCCCCGCGGCGCCCTGGTGGAGATCGACGCAGTGGTGGCCCTCCCTGAGTAATGCGGTGAACAGCATCGCGATCGCGGTCGACGACGTACATCGTGCGGCCGAGGCCGGCGCCGGAATCGTGCGCGAGACCCCGGTGCTGAGCACCCGGACCCTGAGCGAGCGAACCGGGGGAACCGTCCTGCTCAAGGCCGAGAACCTGCAGCGGACCGGCTCGTTCAAGCTGCGCGGCGCGCTGTCCAAGCTGAACGCCCTGGGCGACTCGTGCGCCGCCGGGGTGGTCACCGGCAGCGCCGGCAACCATGCCCAGGCCGTCGCCTATGCCGCCCGCGCGCGCGGCGTCCCGTGCCACGTGTTCATGCCCGAATCGGCGCCGATCGCCAAGGTCGAGGCGGCGCGCGGGCTCGGAGCCGAGGTGGAGATGGTCGGCGCGAGCGTCGACGACGCGCTGGAGGCCGCCCGTGCGTACGCGGCGCGAAACGAGCGGGTGGCGTTCGTGCACCCGTTCGAGGATCCCTACGTGGTCGCCGGGCAGGGCACGCTCGGACTCGAGCTGCTCGAGCAGGTCCCGGACCTCGCGCGGGTGATCGTCCCGGTCGGAGGGGGCGGGCTGGTCAGCGGGGTGGCGATCGCGCTCAAGTCGGCGCAGCCCGCGATCCAGGTGATCGGCGTCCAGGCGGCGAGCTGCGCGCCGGTGCGCGGCTCGCTCGACGCCGGAAAGCCGGTTGCGGTGCAGTCCGCCCTGACCATCGCCGACGGAATCGCGGTCAAGCGTCCCGGCGAGCTGACGCTGTCGTTGATCGAGCGCTGGGTCGACGACGTCGTGGCGGTCGATGAGGACGAGGTGGCCGAGGCGATGGTGTTCCTGCTCGAGCGGGCCAAGCTGGTGGTCGAGGGGGCGGGCGCGGTCGGGGCCGCCGCGCTGCTCTCCGGCCGGACGCCGGCCGCGCCGGACGGGACCACGGTCGTGGTGCTCTCGGGGGGCAACGTGGACCCCGGGCTGCTGGGTGAGGTGGCGCGCCGGCATGAGAGCCAGGCCGGCCGGCGCCTGGTGCTGCTGGCCTCGCTGCCCGACCGGCCCGGGTCGCTCGCACGGCTGCTCGCGCTGGTCGGCGAGCTCAGGGCCAATCTGCTCGACGTCGAGCACATCCGCGAGGGCTTTGACCTGCACGTCCGCGAGACCGCCGTGCAGCTCGTGCTCGAGACGCGTGGCGAGGCGCACGCCCGGCGGGTGACCGAGTCGGTGCGCGAGGCCGGCTACGCCGAGCCGCGCGCGGTGCGGTAGGCCGCGGCGCCGTTACCCCGGGCGCGTGCCGCGTCGCGGTACTGACGCGCCTCCTCCACCAGGGCGGCCACAATCCGGCTGCGCTCGTCGGCCTCCGGATGCCACTGGACGCCGAGCACGAAGCGCCGGCCGGGTGCCTCGATCGCCTCGGGCAGATCGTCGATGACCGAGATGCCGGTGACCTTGAGGCCGTCCCCGAGCGAAGCCACGCCCTGGTGGTGATGCGACATGGTTGTGTGGAGCACCTCGCCGGCCGCCTGGGCGGCGAGCGAGCCGCGCTCCAGGTGCACGTCGTGGTCTGACCCCTCGAAGCTGCCCGGCGTGCGCCGGTGCTCCTCGTGCCCGAGCTCTTCGGGAAGGTGCTGGCGGAGGGTGCCGCCGAAGGCCACGTTGATCAGCTGCATGCCGCGGCAGATGCCGAGAACGGGCAGGTCGCGCTCGACGGCTCGGCGCGCCAGAGCCAGCTCGGAGCGGTCGCGTTCGGGGACGGTGTGCTCGGTCTCGGGGTGCGGATCGGCGCCGTAGCAGGCCGGGTCGATGTCGTTGCCGCCGGCCAGGATCAGACCGTCCAGGAGGTCGAGGACCTGGTCGCCGTCGCCCTCGAAGCTGCCGTCGGGCGGGATCATCACGGCCAGACCGCCTGCGCGCTGAATCGCCGCGATGTAGCTGTAGGCGAGCAGCGCCGCGTCGCGCTCCCACACGCCCCAGCGGGCGCGGGCGAGCGCAGTGCAGATGCCGATGACCGGTCGACCTTCGCTCATGACTCTCTCAGCCTAGCCCGCTGGATCTTGCCCGAGGTCGTCTTGGGCAACTCGTCGGCGAAATCGACGATGCGCGGGTATTTGTAGGGGGCGGTCTGCGAGCGGACGTGCGCCTGGAGCTCGGTGGCCAGCGTCTCTCCGGGCGCGAACCCGTCGCGCAGGACGACCACCGCCCGCACCACGGACCCGCGCTCCTCATCGGGCGCGGCCACCACGGCCGCCTCGGCCACCGCGTCATGTGACACCAGCGCCGACTCGACCTCGAACGGGCCGATCCGGTACCCGGCCGAGATGATTACGTCGTCGGTGCGTCCCTCGAAGTACAGATAGCCGTCCTCGTCCTGGCGAACCCGGTCGCCGGTGCGCCAGGGACGATCGGCCGGTGCGGATGAGCCGTCGAGATACCCGACGAAGAAGGTTGGATCGGTTGTGGGATTGGTGAGCACGAGCTCGCCGTCCTCGACCGTGAGCTCGACCCCCGGAAGGGGGCGGCCCATCGAGCCCGGTCGGACCGGCTCGCCGAGCGGGTTGCCGGTCAGCTGCCCGGTCTCGGTCTGGCCGTAGCCGTCGCGGATCTCCAGGCCGGTCGCGTCGCGGAACGCGCGGATGACCTCCGGGTTCAGCGCCTCGCCGGCGGCCACCAGCGAGCGCAGCCGCGGGAAGGCCCGGAGCTGGGCGCGCTTGGCGATCACCCGGTACTCGGTCGGCGCCATGCACAGCACGTTGACGCGCTCGGCGTCGAGCAGGTCGAGGCGCTCGGCCGGATCGAAGCGCTGATCGTGCAGGAGGGCGGCGGCGCCGCGCAGCCAGGGGGCGATGAACGCGTTGCGGGCCGACTTCGACCAGCCGGTGGCCGCCGTGCACCACACGACTTCGCCGGGGCGGGCGTCGAGCCAGTGCTCGGCCTGGAGGCGCTGACCGGGGAGGTAGCGCTGGCCGTGGACAACGCCGGTCGGCTCGCCGGTGGTGCCGCTGGTGAACGTGATCAGGCACGGATCGTGGGCCTCGAGCTCGACCGCCGGCGCGAGCTCGGCGCCGGCGAACAGCGTCTGGTCGGGGATCGTCAGGACCGGGCAGCCCGGCTTGGCGGCCGACAGCTCAGCCAGGTTGCGCTCGTCGACCACGATCAGCCTGGGCTGAGCGGCCTGGATGCGCAGCGCCAGATCGTGCGCGCGCAATTGCTCGTTACAGGGCAGCGAGACGGCGCCGATCCGGAAGCAGGCCACCATCGTCAGGACCCACTCCGGGCGGTTGCCAATCAGGGTCATGACGACGTCCCCGCGCGAGATGCCGTGGGTCCGGCTCAGGACCGCGGCGAGCCGGGCGCTGCGGTCGGCCACCTCGCCGAAGGACCACTCGCGCCGTCGTCCGTCACGCGCCACCTCGACGAGCGCGAGGCGGCCGGACGGGGCGTGATCGACGACGTCGCGGGCGAAGTTCATGGGGGCGGCCAGTGTGCCAGGATCGGGCGCGATGACGTTCTGGAACGGAGTCCTGTGGCTGCACCTGCTCGGCATGGCCTTCTTCGTGGGCGGCCAGCTGATGCTGGCCGCGATCGTGGTCCCGGTGCTCCGCCCCCTCGAGGACCGCGCGCTGCTGCGGGCCGCGGCGCGTCGGTTCGGGGTCGGGACGCTGATCGCCTTCGGGGTCCTGACCATCACCGGCGTGGCCCTGGCCAGCCACGAGCACCGCTGGTCGGATTCGACGCTCCAGGTCAAGATCGGGCTGGTCGCGCTGCTCGGCGTCCTGATCGCCGCTCACATGCGCCGGCCCGAGTTGCACGTCCTGGACGGCTTGGTGTTCGCCGTCTCGGTGGCGATCGTGTGGCTCGGCATCGTCGTGGGCGACACTAGATAAGGACCCTCTTGTCAAACATTCGTCCAATTTAATGAACTTTGGTGCGGTTTACGCCAGAATGGCGCCTCGGCCGCCGGCGCAAGGGGGCCTAGACCGACTACACGCGGGTTCGGCTCCGGTTGGAGCTCGCCGGCAAGTCCGGCGATCGGTCTGGTTGCGGCCGGCGGCGATTTTTTTAAGCCGGCGTTCCTTTTTTGCGGCCACGGCGCTTTGGTAGGCTCGGCCCCGAGATGGGGCTGATGACCGGGAATGGGCCGCTGAGCCGCGCTCCGGAGGGGACGTTCAACTTCGAGCCGCCGACGCCGGGCCAGGCGCTGTACCTGGAGCCGAGCCCGAAGTGGGTTCGGGTGGTGCTCGGCGGTGAGACGATCGCCGACAGCCGCAGCACCCTGCTGGTCCAGGAATCCGGGCACCAGCCGGTCTACTACTTCCCGCCCGGCGACGTCCGGGCCGACGCGCTGGAGCCCTCCGACCGTCACACCCGCTGCCCGAAGAAGGGCGAGGCGTCGTACCACTCGATCCGGGTGGGCGAGCGCGTGGTCGAGAACGGCGCCTGGTACTACCCCGAGCCGCTCGAGGGCGCGGCGCCGCTCCGGGGCCTGCTCGCGTTCTACTGGGACCGGATGGACCACTGGTATGAGGAAGACGAGGAGGTGTTCGTCCATCCCCGCGACCCCTACCACCGCGTCGACGTTCTGCCCACCTCGCGCCGGATCCGGATCTCGCTGGACGGCGAGGTGCTGGCCGAGTCAGACCGGGCGATGGCTCTGTTCGAGTCCAACCTGCCCACCCGCTGGTACCTGCCGCGCGAGGATGTCCGGGCCGAGCTCGAGCGCAGCGACACCGCGACCCGCTGCCCCTACAAGGGCATCGCGAGCTACTACGCCGTGCGGCTGGCGGGAGGCGAGACCGTCAAGGACCTGATCTGGCACTACGACGACCCGCTTGCGGCAGTGCAGAACATCGCCGGCCGGCTGTGCTTCTTCAATGAGCGGGTCGACGTCGTTCTCGACGGCGAGCCCGAGGGGCGACCGGAAACGGTCTGGAAGCACGGGGTCAAGTCCGAAGCCGCAGCGATCGCCCGTAACGGCAGCTGACGGCCGGGCGCCGGGTATTCTCGGCTGCTCTCAGAGACTTCGAGGAGCATCCAAAACCATGGCTATCGCGACCCCGTACACCGACAAGACCGACGAGCAGAAGGCGATCTGCGAGATGGTGCACCAATTCGCTGACGAGCAGATCATCCCCAACGCCGAGCACTACGACCACGAGGACGAGTTCCCCGAGCCGATCGTCGAGCAGATGAAGGAGCTCGGGCTGTTCGGGGTGACGATTCCCGAGGAGTACGGGGGGATGGGGCTGGACCTGACGACCTACGCGATGATCGTCGAGGAACTCTCGCGCGGGTGGATCAGCATCAGCGGGATCGTCAACACCCACTTCATCGGCTCGTACCTGCTGATGAAGTTCGGGACCGACGAGCAGAAGCAGAAGTACCTGCCGAAGATGGCGACCGGCGAGATGCGGGCCGCCTTCAGCCTGTCCGAGCCCGAGCTCGGCTCCGATGTGGCCGCGATCAAGACCTCGGCGAAGAAGGTCGACGACGCCTATGAGATCAACGGGACCAAGATGTGGGTGACCAACGGGCTGCTCTCGAGCCTGGTCTTCGTCCTGGTCCGCACCGATTCGTCCGCCGAGCCCAAGCACCGCGGCCTGACCTGCTTCATCGCCGAGAAGGAGGCGGGGGTGGCGGAGAACACGGGCGAGTACGCCGGCTTCAAGGTGCCGCCCAAGATCAAGAAGATGGGCTACAAGGGCGTCGAGTCCACGGAGCTGGTGTTCGACGGCTACCGCTGCCCGTCCGAGAATCTGCTGGGCGGCGAGGACGCGGGTCTGAACAGGGGCTTCGCCCAGATGATGGACGCGCTCGAGCTCGGGCGGGTCAACGTGGCCGCCCGCGGCGTAGGCCTGGCGCAGCGCGCGCTCGAGCTGGCCCTGAAGTACTCCCAGGAGCGCCGGGCGTTCGGCAAGCCGATCTCCCAGCACCAGGCGATCCAGTTCAAGCTCGCCGATATGGCCACCCAGGTCGAGGCCGCGCGCCTGCTCACCCACCGCGCGGCGCGGATGAAGGACGCCGGCGAGCGCTCGGACATCGAGGCCGGGATGGCCAAGCTGTTCGCCTCCGAGGCCGCGCGCTACTGCGCCGAGGAATGCCTGCGCATCCACGGTGGCTACGGCTACTCCAAGGAGTACGAGATCGAGCGCATCTACCGCGACGCGCCGCTCCTGCTGATCGGCGAGGGGACGAGCGAGATCCAGCGGATGGTGATCGGCCGCAAGCTGCTCGAGCGCCACAAGATCTAGCCATGGCCTCCGACACCAAGTCGCTGATCGAAACCGCGGTCAATCGCTTCATGGAAGAAGTGCCGGCCCTGCAGCCGCTCAAGCTGGTCGCCGGGCTCGAGCTGCGCGGCCGCGGCGACGTGCAGATGTACCGGATCGAGCTGCCCGGGCCCAAGGTGACCAAGGACATCGCGGCCGACGCCAAGGTGACGGTGACCGTCTCCCGATCGCATTTCAACGAGCTGGCCACCAAGGGCCGCGTGCGCGACTGGCGCGAGGCGTTCGCGCATGGCGACGCGAAGGCCACCGGCATCGAGCAGGTAATGAAGCTGATCGTCAACGTGGTCGAGCGCCAGGAGGAGCGCGCCCGGTTGCGCAAAGCCCATCACTGATGGCAGAGGTCCGGCTGCGGCGCTGGCGGCTCGAGGACGCCGCCGACGTGGCCGTGATGGCAAACGATGAGTTCTTCGGTCCGTGGTCGACGATGGCCGCCGACCTCGACCGGTGGATCCGCGCCGAGATGGCCGAGGAGCACGGTCCGACGCGTGCGATCTGCCTCTCCGACGATGACCGCGCACTGGGTCGTGTCGCGCTCAGGCCACCGGATTTGGCCTCCGACGCCGTGCGCTGCCAGGCGGTGCGCGAATCAGACCAGCCGGCGGGCGAGCTCAGCTACTGGCTGGTGCCCGAGGCGCGCGGGCGCGGGCTGGCCTACGCGGCGGTGAGGCTGATGATCGAGACGGTCGTGGCCGGCAGCGGGCTGCGCTCGGTCGTGCTCGACATTGAGGACGGCAACCAGCCCTCGATCCGGCTGGCCGAGCGGCTCGGCGCCGAGCGGCGGAGCCCCAGCCGGGTCAAGGCCGATCCCGCCGGCACGCTCCGGACGCTCGTGGTGTACGTCCTGCGTGTCGCCTGAGGGTGCGTCACGGGTATCCGGTGTGGTGTGAGGCCGGACGTTCACCATTTCGAGGACGACGGCGCCATCCCGAACTCACCTCTGCCGGTGCTCGTGTACGCCGGTGCGCTGGAGCGAGACGCCGGTGCGCGCGCCTATGAGGATCTGTTCGCTGAGCACGGCTGGCTCGGAGCCTGGCGCGACGGCATCTTTCCCTTCCACCACTTCCATTCGACCGCGCACGAGGTACTCGGGATCGCCGCGGGCAGCGCCGAGGTGATGCTGGGCGGCGCGGACGGGCACCGCTTCGAGCTCCGGGCCGGCGACGTGGTCGTGCTGCCGGCGGGCACCGGGCACTGCAACCTCGGGTCGAGCGACGACCTGCTGGTCGTCGGCGCCTATCCGGACGGGATGGACCGGGACCTGCGGCGCGGCGACCCCGCCGAGCACGACGAGGTGGTGGCCAATATCGCCCGGGTTCCCCTTCCCGACCAGGACCCGGTGCAGGGCGAGAACGGCGGTCTCGTGGAGGTGTGGCGCTAGCCCGCGAGCGCCTCGGCCTCGGTCAGCTGCTTCTCGACCAGGGCCAGGCCGGAGTCCCAGAAACCCGGGTCGGTCAGGTCGATGCCGACGATCTCGGCCAGCTGCTCGGGGCTGCGCGAGCCGCCGGCGGAGAGCAGCTCCAGGTAGCGCGGCACGAACGGCTCGCCCTCTTCGAGATAGCGGCTGTAGACCGACAGGGCGAGGAGTAGGCCGTAGGCGTAGGCGTACACGTAACCGGGGGTGTTGATGAAGTGCGGGACGTAGGACCACCACATGCGGTAGCCCTCGGTGATCTCCACCGAGTCGCCGAACAGCTCGCGCTGGGCCTCGACCCACGACTCGGCGATGCGGTCGACCGACAGCTCGCCTTCGGCCCGCCGGCTTGTGTGCATGAGATGCTCGAAGCGGTTCATCGCCATCTGGCGAAACACGGTGGCGATCGCTCCGTCGATCTGCTCCCCCAGCAGCCCCAGGCGCTGCTCGTCGTCGGTGGTCTCGGACAACAGCCGCCCGAACACGAGCGTCTCGCCGAACACCGAGGCGGTCTCGGC
>JAFAYP010000091.1 GCA_019240305.1 Solirubrobacterales bacterium | reverse complement strand
ATGCCGCTCGTCTAGATCCTTTGAGATTTCACGACCTGAGGCATACGTATGGTTCGCTGCTCGTGGCCGGCGGGATCGACCTAGCGAGCGTGAAAGCGGCGATGGGCCATTCCCGGATCACCACCACCGAGCGCTACCTCCACGCCCGCCCGGCCGAAGAGCTCGCGGAGCGCTTCACCGCCGCCCTGTCGGGATCGGCCGCCGCGTGAGCGATGCCTAGACGAGGCACGCGACCGATCCGGACGGTCGCGACGTCGTCTTCGACGCGGGGTCGCACCTCCATCTGGCAGAAGGCCCGCGCGGGTGGCTGCTCGATCACGTCGACGCGATCCTCGACGCGGTCGAGCATCCGGACCACCAGGAGGACGATCCGCTGCCAGGACGCGAGCGCTTCTACCGAGCTGCATTCCCGGAGTCAGGACGATGGCTCCGTGTCGTCGTAGACTTCAACGAGGAACCGGCCTGGATCGTGACGGCACTTGATCAGGAAAGCGACCCACGTTTGAGCAATCGATGAGCGTCACTGTCGCTGACATCGAGTTCGCCCAACACCACTACGACGACCGTGGCGACGTGCTCTATTTAAGCGTTGACGGGTACGACGGCCACGCGCCGTCACCGCACGCGGACGCTACACCTGAAGGTCACGGGATCGAATGGGACGACAAGTGGCGCGTGATCGCGATGACGCTCGTCAACTTCAAGTGGCTCATCGAGCGTGACGGCGAATTGCGGATCACGTGGCCCGATGGCCATGTGACACGCGACGAGCCGTTTCGCGTCCTTGCGGCGGCTGCCTGAGTAGCTGACCTCGTCAGGTCGCCAGCAGCTGCTCAAGCCGCGGCCGCAGGACACGCCAGGTCCGGCCAAGTCGCCGAGCGGGGAGCTCGCCTCGGCGCGCCAGCTCGTAGATCGTCGACACCGGCATCTTGAGCAGGTCCGCCACCTCTCGCGCCGTCAGCACTTCGTCTCGGGTGAGGCCGAGTGCTGGCGCTCGAACGGCGGGGTCCGTGCCGGCCTGGATGGTCGGGGCCGGATCGGGAGTAAGCCAGCGGCAGGCGACGCTCGAACCGCGGCTACGCCTCGCGAGCGGCTGCCGCGACCGCCAACACCCTGGCCGGACGAGGGAATCGATCCGCTCTCGGAGGGCACACACGTCCCCGCAACGGCGCCCAGTCCGTCGACACGGGCCGCCTCCGGCTGGGGCTCGTCGGTGTTCAGGGGAGGCAGCTCAACGAACACCACGCGGACGATCGCGTTCGTGGCACAGCTCTAGCGCGGCCGGCCCCCCAGCCGACGCGAACGCAATCACGCGGCTCGTGCCACGACGCGACAACCGGCGTGATCGAGATGTCGCGAGGCTGTCGCGCAACCCTTCCCCGCGGTGAGCGGCGGTGTGAACCGGGTGGCCTCGTTTTGGTGGTGTGAGCGTCGTGGGGCCTGTTCTAGGCCCCTGCGGCGGTGAGTTGGTGGCGGTGGAGCTTGGTGAGGTTGTGGGTCGCCATCAGTAGTCGCCACTCGGTGCGCACCGCGGTTCGGCCTCTGCGGTGAAACCGGGTGATCGTGCGGTTGTGCTTGGTGTGAGCGAACACGGGCTCGATCATCTGGATCCGTCTTCGATACAGGAGCTTGCCGTGGGATCCCAGCACGGTTCGCATCCATGAGTACCGGCCGCCGGTCCAGCCCGGCCGGGGCTCGGCTCGGCCGGCCGAGTCCGGCGGGATTAGCACCTGGATGTGCTTGTTGGCGATCACCTCGTCCATGTGCTGCTCGTTCCAGTATTGAGCGTCCGCGAGCGCGACCTCAGGCCGTTCGGTGACGCCGGCCTGCTCGAGCTCGCCGATCGCCGCGGTGAGCATCGGGTCAAGGCTGGAGAAATCGGCCGGGGTGTTGGTGACTTCCGCGGCGAGCACGACCTGGCCCTCATCCACGACCGCCTGGGCGTTATACCCCTGCACGTACCCGAGGTTGGCCTTCATCCGCTGGGTATCGGGATCGGTCACGCTCACCACCCCCTCGGGCACCTCGGGTGCGACCCATGGCTTCGGTCGGCGAGTGAGTCGCCTGCCTTGCGTGTCCCGGCCGTTCTGGCGGTAGTCCTCATACGCCCGGTTGGCCGCGAGTTGCGCGTCGCGCTCGGCCTCCAGGCGCTCGCCGGCGAGCACCAGCCGCTCCTCGCGCGCGCGAGGAACGGGATCGGGCTGCTCCCAGCGGTGTTGCTCGAGCTGGCGGTGCGCTTCACGCGTCCAACCCTTGCGTCCTTGGTGGCGCGCCACGATCCGCTCGGTGTCGAACTCGAACTCCGCCTCCTCAGCCGGTTCCGGTTCGGGCTCCAGCGGTTGATTCCCGGGTGTCTCGGCCGCGCGCCGCTCACGCGCCTGACGGAAGAACTCGGCGCGGCCCTCACGAGTGCGCAGCTGCTCGGGCAGCTCATCCCCGCGCGCCTCGCCATACAACTCATCCTCGACCTCATCGATCGCCTTCGCCTCCGCCAGGATCTCCCGCGCGATCGCCTCAAAATCGCGCGTCGACTCGCGGCTCGCGTTGCCCGCCATCCGCGTCCCATCGATCGCGACCACCCCCGGCCTCACCAACCCCGCCTCATCACAGAGTCTGAGCACCTGCCCGAACAGCCCGGCCAGCGCCGCCTCATGCCGCGCCACGAACCGCGCGATCGTCGCGTGATCCGGCGTCTCCATCATCGCGATCGTCTTGAACGCCACGTCCTCCACGCACGCCCGCTCGATCCCCCGCGCCGAGCGGACCCCACGCGCATAGCCATACAACAACAAGGCGACCAACATCGCCGGGTCATACGCCCGCCGGCCAACCCCATCAGCTCGATACGTCCCATAGAACTCGCCCAGACTCATGCCCGCGACCGCGTCAAGCACGAACCAAGCAAGATGACCCTCAGGCAGCCAATCCCTCACATCCGGCGGCAACAAGAACGACTGATCACGATCACAACCAATGAAGTTCAGAGCCATCCCGCAATGGTCTTAAACCCGCCGGACGACACAATAATTACGCGACATCCTCTCGCCATTCCGATCGACGGCTCCGCGCCGCGCGAACGGGCAAGGCGATCGTCCGCGTGAGTCGCGCTTTCTGCGCGCGAAGGCGGTGCGGTCGCGTCCGCGCCGGAGACACACGTGCAAATGGGAGAGCAGGGCTTCGTGGACTCGTCAGTGCTGCGAGATCACGCCCTGAAGCGGGAGTGCGGTGCTGGTGGCTGTAACGGCGATAGCGCGGCCACGTAACGGCAGTGGTCCCGCCCGGTCGGAGGCGACCGGGCGGGTTCCCGCTGCCAGCCGGTGCTTGCTAGTTGGTGGGCGAGACCCACCAGGTCGCGGCGTCTACGGGTACGGGGGTCCCGTTCATATCAGTGCACTGGGCACTCAACGCGGTCGGCACCGCGTTGGAGCTGATTTGAACCACGCCGGTCTGCGAGAAATCACTCGAGGCATCCGCAGGCAGGGAGAAGTCGCCACCGACGAACAGCAACGTAGAACCCCCGCCCGGCGGATTCGAGGGCTCCTCGATGGCGCACCGGTCGACGACCGCGCTTGGCGTCAGGTTCTCCACTCCGAGCGTCACGTCGATGAGGTAGGTTCCGGCATTGGTCAGTGTTGGCCCCGTCGTGCCCGACGCCGTTATGAAGTGGTAGCCGGAGCCGGGTGTGCCCGGCACTCCCTGCGCCCCTGGCAGCCCCTGCGGACCTTGTGGACCTTGCGGCCCTTGCGCGCCGGGCGTCCCGGCGACGTTCCAGGTGAGCCTCCTGTCGTGCGCGGCGCACCTGCTTGCCTGGTACAGCACGCCGCTGTGCTCTCGCGCGCAGGCGGTAATCGTTCCCGCGCCGCTGCTGGCGGCGTAGGCGCCCCCGGCGGCCGCGAGCGTGAATATGCCTACGACCACCGCGAGCTTCGGCATCGACAACGACTGGACAAGGTTGCGAATCATCGGTTTCCTCCTCATTTGGGATCTACGGGAGACCCATCCTGAGGCCGAACCGGATTGCACACATCGGGCGAACGCTCAAATCTGCCGCCGGAATTTAGAGTCGCTCGCGAACATGTTTAGGGCCGTTTAGCCTCCGATGCTGGCTGATTCCTCGTCGCCAGCGGAATCGTCCACCAGGCGAGCGAGGTGGTGATCGAGTTCGTGGTGGCGTTGCAGTAGCGCCGCTCGTGGTGCGCGGGTGATCGCTTTCGCCCGGACCCGCCGGCTGCCATCAGCCGAAATCGAGCAAGCAGCTCATCCTCATCTCGCGGGAAAGCCGGGCCGTCGAGGCGACCGATCACGGGGTTCGCCGCTAGCCCCACCTGTGGTCGGGGATGCGCTTGGTCGCCAATGCGATCACGCGCCGCGGGGCCACGTGATACGGCGAAGCGATCGTCTGCCGCGGTGTTGGCCGGTGCTTTTGCGTCCTCAGAACGGCGGCGCGTAGTACTCCAAGTAGAGCGACAGCTGC